>NZ_CBFFRL010000153.1:0-12118 GCF_965644215.1 Phytobacter sp. V69 | reverse complement strand
ATAAAACGGTATGCCGATCATGAATACCATCGGAACCGCGAAGCGGTGACGCTCGCCCTGTAAGGGCGCTAATGTTCTTGAGCCGCTCAAACGTGTTGGTCGAGTGCAGCTTTACCCGATGTGCTTTCGGGAAGTCGAAGTACGCCAGTACATCGGCTTCAGCATCGTCCATCAGCGCCGCCACCGACGGGAAGCTTTCCTCCAGCTGGCCGGCAACCGTTTTCCAGGTCTCATGCGCCGCTTTGGCGTCAGCCTGTACGAACACCTGCTGCAGTGCAGCTCGCACCACCGACTGATTGGCCTTGTTGACCCGGCACAGCACGTTGCGCATGAAGTGAACCCGGCATCGTTGCCAGGACGCACAGAACACCTGCTGTATCGCTGCTTTCAGGCCACTGTGCGAGTCGGAGATAACCAGTTCAACTCCCCGCAGGCCTCGCTCTTTCAGGCTCAGCAGGAAGGTCAGCCAGAACGCTTTGGCCTCTGACTCGCCAATGCCCATCCCGATGATTTCCCGGCGTCCGTCCGGGTTAACCGCGCAAGCGATTATTACTGCCACCGAGACCACACGCCCGCCCTTGCGCACCTTGACGTAGGTTGCATCCAGCCAGAGATAGGGCCAGTCGCCTTCAACAGGGCGTTCCAGGAAGTCTTTAACCCAACCATCGATATCGCGGCAGACACTGGAGACCTGGCTGCGCGAGATACCCGTCATGCCCATGGACTGGACCAGGGCATCGACCTTGCGGGTTGAGACGCCGTTAATCCAGGCTTCCTGTATGACGGCGTTGAGCGCTTTCTCAGAGAGCTTGCGCGCTTCCAGGAACGACGGGAAATAGGTTCCTTCGCGTAGCTTCGGGATGCGCAGGTCGAGCGTGCCAACCCGGGTGTTGTAGGCGCGGTCACGATAGCCGTTGCGGTAGGTCTCACGGTCCTCGGTGCGCTCATGACGGTCGGCATTGATGCGCGCAGTGACATCAGCGTCCATGATGCGGTTTAGCATAAACTCGGTGAGGTCACGCAGGAAGTCTTCGCCGCCCAGTTGCATCAGGGTGTCGTTGAGTGCCATGCTGTTGTCAGCCATCGGTTTACTCCTTTTAAGATAATTGTGTTTGCAAACCATTACCTTACCGGATAAGCCGATGGTGCTCTCCATCTCCTGCCGAATTTACACCACTCCAGTGGACTCTACCAGCAGCAACGCCCGAGTAATTCAAAGGGGGTGGGTCAGTTTTACTTTGGCAGGGTGGGTCAGAATTCGATCGGTATTGACAGCATCCGATTGTTTTACAAGAGGTTATGCAATTAAGGGACACAGCCTAACCTCATGATTTACAAGACTCTTGATTTTCATCCATCAGAAAAAACTATCATTAAGAGGCTGTGCGAGGTTTAAAATATTGCGAATGATTTAAAAAGCGGATCGTTTTTCTTCTGGTATATTTTGCTACAGACAGCTCGCATTAGCAGAATGCTCAACAGCACGAGGTGGTATGGTTGAAGATTCTTTATCAAAAGACAGTAGCTATGACCCGAATTATTGGCGTTCCCAGGAGATGCTACTGTTACAACAGGTCATATCACTATCAGGAAAAAGCTTCACCTATGAGAAGATTTTTAAGGAAACACTCCACTTGCTCTCGGAATTGCTCGGACTAAACCGAGGCCGAATTGTGATGCAAGTACCCGGCAGC
Source organism: Phytobacter sp. V69 (assembly GCF_965644215.1). Taxonomy (NCBI): domain Bacteria; kingdom Pseudomonadati; phylum Pseudomonadota; class Gammaproteobacteria; order Enterobacterales; family Enterobacteriaceae; genus Phytobacter; species Phytobacter sp. V69. The sequence continues at coordinate 10,424 of NZ_CBFFRL010000153.1, read as the reverse complement.
AAGGAAGGGAGAATTAGGTACTCCTACGGTCTTACACGGGAAGAAGCTCAAAAGGGTGTTTATCAGTTTGGTGAAGGTATCACTGGCAGGGTTCTTGCGCATGGTCAACTTGCCGTGGTTCAGGATATTGATAGTGAACCTATGTTTCTTTTTAGGGCTGTCAGCCGTGAGCGTTTACCACAGGAGTCTGTAGCTTTTATCGCATTACCAATTATTGTTGGTCATAGCGTTAAAGGTGTCCTGGCTTTTCACCGCATACGTTTAAGGTCAAGGCCGCTTTCTGATGACCTAACTATACTGCGTATACTTTCCACTTTCATTGGTCAGCTCCTTCATCTTGAAGCTCATATCGATGAAAAGAATAAAGAACTTGAACGTTATAACCAACTTCTCGCACAAGCAAGTCATCATGATGTATCTCATTACGGCATAGTGGGTAACTCTCCTGAACTCATCAGAGCAATTTCTGAGCTGGAACGTGCATCAGATTCGAAGGCCAGTGTTCTGCTACTTGGAGAATCAGGAACAGGTAAGGAACTTTTTGCCAGAGCCCTACATGTTGCCAGCCCGCGACAAGGTAAACCTTTTATCAAGGTCAATTGTGCAGCAATTCCTGATTCACTGTTCGAAAGTGAACTTTTTGGTTATGAGAAAGGAGCCTTTACTGGAGCAAATTCTCAGCGTCAGGGATTATTTGAACAGGCTAACGAAGGAACAATTTTTCTTGATGAGATAGGTGAGCTGCCTCTAAATATGCAGGGTAAACTTCTCAGGACTCTGCAGGAAGGAACCATCACCAGACTTGGCGGAACAAAGGAAATTTTTATAGATGTTAGGGTTGTAGTTGCAACTAATCGAGACCTGTCGAAGGAAGTCCAATATGGTCATTTCCGTGAAGATCTTTATTATCGGCTTAATGTTATCCCAATTCATCTTCCTTCCCTTCCCGAAAGAAAAAGTGACATACCAGCTTTAATATTTCATTTCCTTAACAGGTTCAATCAGGCGAATCAAAGAAACGTAAACTTGAAATCTGATGCTATTTCGCTTCTACAAAACCATGACTGGCCTGGGAATATCCGTGAGCTTTCTAACATCATAGAGCGAATGGTCTTGTTGAGTGATAAACAGGTCCTTAACGCTATTGACGTCGAAAACTATATAAAAGTTAAAGAAATTCGTGGCCCACAAAAGAAATACATTAAAATGCAAGAGGTATCTTCACTTCCTCCTGTTCCGAATCAGGCTATTATACGCCCTTACGCGTCCTATGAATCTCATTCTGAAAGTGAACTTTTAGAAGCGATCAAACTTGCTGGTGGTAATAAGTCACGTGCAGCTCAAAATTTGGGATTGACCGCACGCCAACTTGCATATCGTCTAAAAAAATTAGGTCAATAGAGAGGCGGGGCTAAAGCCCCGCGAACGATTAGTATTGCTTGTAGGGTAAAAATTTACCGGACAATACCACGTTTACTCGATCCCCTTTGGGGTCGCTCTCTCGTTGAATATCCATCGAGAAATCAATGGCGCTCATAATGCCGTCACCAAATTCCTCATGAATTAGTTGTTTTATTGTCGTGCCATAGACATTTACCATTTCGTACCAGCGATAAATAAGGGGATCGGTCGGCACGGATGTTGGTAAAGAACCTTTGTATGGTACGATCTGGAGCCATGCGATTGCTTCATCAGAAAGTTCGAAAATTTTGCCTAGAATTTCTGCCTGATTTTTATCAAAGGTCATTTGACCCAGACAACCCGCAGTGGTCCATTCTTTCGACTGACCTATTTCAGAAGCCACATCAGCCCATTTGATACCCTTTCTTACCTTTGCTGCCAAAATCATATTTGTTACATCATCGCGACAGGTGATCATACTTTACTCCAGATTTAATGTTGATCGTGGTCTTAACAATCAGTTAATTAACTACTCACCAACTACATGAATTTTCGCCACTGAGTGGATGGCTGATTTATCCTCGCTGTCCGTTACATCGTCTTCCAGCCCAGGCCGAACAACTAATGGGTGATCGTTACTCGCTGAATCACGTTGATTCTGTTGAATTAGCGTTGAACGGTTAACCAAAAAGTCGACCAGATGATTTCTAATTCGATAAAATTGAGGATTATGATGCATCGCCTCCCTGGTTCGATCATCGGGGAGGGTATTGATAACAATTTCTGCTACGCGTGAATGAGGCCCATTGCTCATTAGCATTATTTTGTCGGCTAATAAAATGGCTTCATCAACATCATGCGTGATCATGAAAACTGTTTGATGAGTAGCTTTACAAATCTTTAGTAACTCATCTTGAATGTTTCCACGCGTTAAAGCATCCAAAGCTCCAAATGGCTCATCCATTAGCAACATCTTAGGTTCAACCGCGAAAGCACGGGCAATACCGACCCTTTGTTTCATACCGCCAGATAATTCGCTTGGTTTTTTAGATGCTGCATGTTTGAGTCCCACTAGATCTAAGAACTTTGCGGAATGCTGACGGACTTTCTCTTTATTCCACTCTGGATATTTTGAACGCACCGCAAAAGCAATGTTTTTTTCAACTGTAAGCCATGGAAGTAACGCATGACTCTGAAAGACAACGCCTCTTTCAAGGCTTGGTCCTGATATTTCTCTGCCAGCCATGGTAACGTAACCGCCAGAGGCTTCTTCAAGCCCCGCAATTACATTCAATATGGTACTTTTACCACAGCCAGAGTGACCAATAACGCAGATAAATTCACCTTTCTGAATTTCAAAATTGATATTCTCAAAAACAGATGGTGAGTCAGATGAATATTGCTTTGATAAACTCTCAACCTTAATAAATGGCTGGGTGTATTTTTTTTGATTATTCTGCATATGTCACCTTTTTCTGTAAAGTGGCGAATGCCATGTCGAGTAACATACCGATGATGCCAATCATCAACACTGCAAAAATCACATTGCCAAGAGAAAGGTTATTCCATTCATTCCATACAAAATAACCAATTCCTGTTCCGCCGATTAGCATTTCTGCTGCAACAATCACCAACCACGCAATCCCCATTGAAATACGCATGCCAGTGATAATTGTGGGTGCAGCCGCAGGAAGGATAACCTGAAAGGCTTTCCGAATAGGACTCACCTCAAGTGTTCGTGCCACATTAAGCCAATCTCTTCGAACACCAGCCACACCAAATGCAGTGTTAATTAACATCGGCCATACTGAGCATATAAAAATGACAAAGATAGCCGAAGTCGTTGCATCTTTAATTGTATAAAGTGCAATGGGCATCCATGCAAGAGGCGAGATCGGCTTCAATATTTGGATGAATGGGTCTAATGCCTTATGAAGTAATGGTGACATACCAATAAGGAACCCAAGCGGTATTGCTACCATTACTGCAATCATATAGCCAAGTGCAACACGGCCTAATGAATTAGCTAACTGAATCCCAATCCCTTTATCATTTGGACCATTTTCATAAAATGGATTTGAGAGTTGTTTATATACAATCTCACCAAATTGCATCGGTGTCGGCATACCATTTACTTTCTCTTGGCCCCCTGGTGCCGCTTTTTTTCCCATTAAAACTGCGTATTCATCACTTTCATTTAATGAATTGTTGGCCATGTTATCACGACTACCTATCTGCCAGCTTAAAATCAAAACTAATAGCAAGCATATTGACAGTACGCTAGATTTAAATTTGATGTTTCTCTTCATCAATTCAGCCTCGTTTAATCTGGAAACTATCGATGTAGGATTGAGTTTGCGATGGATCATATTTTTTCCCCATGATCTCAAAGCTACGATATCCTGTCTCCGGAGATGCTGAAGCTTCTGCCATATTCAGCTCTGCCATGTGCTTTCTCGCATCAGTCATCAAAAAAACCTGTTCTGCAAGAGAATTAAAGTTGATGTCCTGACGAATGTATCCCCATCGTTTCATCTGACTCAGTATCCATGTTGCCATTGAATACCAAGGCATTGGGTCAAATCCGGCACGGTCTGGGAAATCTTGCACATGACCGAGTCCATCTGCATACCTGCCATCGAGTGCTTGGCGAATAACAATCTCAGGTTGGTTAAGATAGTTCTTTTCGGAAACAATCTTGGCCATGTGAGGAATATTTTTTCTATCATTAACTACAACTGAAGCAGTGAGTATTGCTCGGTATAATGCTGAGAATGTATTTGGATTTTGACTTATGAAAGCCTGACTTGTACCAAATGAACAGCATGGATGTCCATTCCAAATATCTCTGGTTAAAATATGTATAAAGCCAATTTCATCATAAACTGCACGTTGATTAAATGGGTCCGGACCTAAGAAACCATCAATATTCCCTGCCCGGAGGTTAGCAATCATCTCTGCAGGTGGAGTAACTCGTAACTGAATATCTCGATCAGGATCTAAACCATGTTCTGCTAAATAGTAACGTAAAAGAAAGTTATGCATAGAAAACTCGAAAGGAATTGCGAACTTAAATCCTTTCCAGTTTCTCGGATCACGGTTATTTTTATGTTTCAATGCAAGAGTTATTGCTTGACCGTTAACGTTTTGAATCTCAGCAACTCGCATAGGACTGGTAACTGAACCTAACCCCATTGTCATTGCAAGTGGCATGGGAGCAAGGAAGTGAGATGCATCCAGTTCCCCGTTAATCATGTTATCTCTGACTAAAGCCCAACCAGCAGTTTTTTGTAGACTAACATTCAGTCCTTGTTCTTTGTAAAACCCCATAGGGTCAGCAATGATCAATGGGGTTGCACAGTTAATGGGTATGAAACCAATTTTTAGGTCTTTCTTTTCCAGCGGCCCGCCCTCTGCAGCCATTGCCTGTAAAGGTGCGAGAGGGAGTACTGCAGCAATGGCAGCCATAGCCGTCGACACACCCACAGCTTTTAGAAATGAGCGGCGAGTAGAATCATGAGGAAACAAAGCCTTAACTGCAGCGGCCTCGATGAAGTCACTTGATATATCCTCAACATTGAGTTTGGTATTACCAGACTGCATAGTTGCTGCAGCGTGTTCTGCTTGAGTGCGATGATTCCCACAGGTGCATCCTGAAAGTATCTGATCTTCCGAGTATGGGCGAAAAAAATTGTCAGTTCTCATGATGTCCCTCTAGATTAGTTATTATTAAGCCACTTTAAAATTTCCGACTCGTAATTTTGCTACGGTCTGCCCATTAAGCCACTGCTCCATATACAAATAACTGTCCTTTTTATCTAACGTTTGCCATTCGCCTTGTTGGCATGGTGAACCATGAATTTCAATTGGCAATGAACGTGTTTTCAAGCGAATTACTGGCGAACTATGCTTGTAACCTTCACAGGCCACCCCATTTATATGATTACTTATTGCTTCAGCCTGCTTGCTAATTGGTTCAATGAATCTGCAGGCTAAACCTTCCAGGCTAATACAGTCACCTAACGCATAAATATCTGGATGACTTGTCTGAAGCGTGCAGGGGTCGACGACAATACCATTAATGAAACGTAATCCAGCGTTTACAGCAAGCCGCTTGTCCGTAAGCAACCCGGTAGCAACTACGATATGATCAACGAGATAGTTTTTCCCTGATGCTGTACAGACCTTTTTTCTACGTTCTTCATCTAACGAAATCTTCTCAACCAGATCATTCCCAACATACTCAATTCCCATGTTTCTCTGACTGTGCAGCAACATTTCCGCCGCTCCATCAGGAAGAAGGGCATTCAAAGGTAAGGAGAGGCGGTCTATCATCGTCACTTTATGGCCAGCCCGGGCAAAATCCTCCGACAGTTCGCAGCCAATCATTCCGGCCCCTATGACGGCAATCCTTTGTGGGGCCTCACCCAGCGCTGTACGCAACCCATTCCAACTGCCAAGGTCATTAATACGCCAGCACAGACTTGGGTCAAGTGAGGGTGGCATGAATGGCTTTGCACCAACGGCGAGAATAAGCTTCGTATACCCAAAGGTGCCGCGGGTTGTTCTAAGTTGTTTAAATTCAGGACTTAGTCCAGTTACATATGTTTCGGTCAACAGATTTACGCCTAAGCGCCTGGCGGCTTCTCCTGCCTTTTCACGAACCAAATGCTCTGCTGTCAGTCCTCTGCTTATAGCTACTGATAATTCGGGTTTGTGGTACACATCGGCATTGCATGCACTGATCATTGTTATCGGCACATCAGGATTTGCATCGCGAAGGGCAGTTACGGCAGCCCAGCCAGCGAGTCCTGCACCTACGACGATGATACCTGCTTTACGCGAAATCTGGATGACATTCTCACCAGCAATGAGGTGTTCACGTTTCAAATATGGCTCAAAGTCTGTTTTCGTCACGCCACATAGTGGGCATTCCCAATCATCAGGAATATCCTCAAAACGTGTTCCTGGCGGCAGCCCGCTATCTTCGTCGCCAAATTCTTCATCATAAATCAGACCACAGGCGCGACAGATGTATTGCTTCCATGGGCGAAAATCATCATTCATGCCGGCATTTCCTCTTTGAGTAATTTAGCCATTTCCCAGCGGAGGTGCTTAATTGCCGGAGTCACTATTGCGACAAAATGCGCTTCACGAATCCTGCGCTGAGGCCCTGCTGAGCGAAGATATCCTCTGGCACCGTGATGAAGTAATGCCGATTGAGTCGCTTTAAGTGCCAGCTCCGCCCCATGTGCACGAGCATCCAGAACATCCAGCAGATACCCTTTGCTTTCATCAAATGGTGTTTTCGCCAATTTGGATACACGTAAGCTTAATTCATCAAATTCTGCTTGAAGTTGCTCAGCTCCATCATGAAGAAAGCTATTTATATGCCCAAGAGAACCAGAGACATCTTTTATTGAATCAATGCTGGCCTGGATAAGACCAGTTGCCATTCCTATCTGGAGGAGAATGAAAGCGCCACGAATACGCATCACAAAGGGTTTGGCAGGGTCTGCAACAATACTGTCTTTACCGATAAAGTGATCGGTTAATCGAATACGCCATGTGCTGGTACCTTCCATGCCTGAAAATTCTGGACACGCGCTCAGTTCAACACGTTCATCCAAATCAAGAATGAAAATCACCTCATGTGAGATTTCCCCATTGTCATCCTCAACACTTGCAATGGCTCCGCAGTAGTGGCCTTTAGCAATGTGGCTGACCCAGGGGAGCGTACCGTTGATAATGTACCCGCCTTCAACTTTTTTGGCTCTGAGTAGCATTGGTTCAATACCGGCCAAAGCTTTCATTGGATTTGAAAGGGCGGTTCCACCAAAACTGTTTCCAGCTGCATGGTTGATTAGTCTGGCATGAAGTACCGGGTTGTCAGATTTTTCCATGTACAGGCCGCAAACTGCATGACACCACATCAGGAATGCTGTAGATCCACATTGCGTTCCAACTTCTTGCATAGTTGAAAGAGCTAAATCATAGCGGCTTCCATAGGTTTCCAGGTGGGCACGAAGAGCACCAGCATCGCCCAGAGCAGCCATGATATCGAGAGGATAATATCCTTCGTGATCAATACTATTTGCCAGTTTTGCTAATGAACCCCGGGCAATGTTTTTCACATCATGAAGGACTTCTTCATTCGTTTTCAACGGCTCTTCGTATGAGCTGGATGTTTCCACTGCAATATTCATGAGCTGCTCCTCAAGGGTCTTAATTAGTCTGCCAAACTGATGCTGAATGGAATTGGGTTCCGCATGGAGTTCGCTACAGGAGAATAGAAATTCGCGTGTTGTACGATTTCATCAAGTTCTTCGCGTGTTGCATCACCTTGAATAACAACTTTCACACGGATCTCCTGGAAGCCCATTTGTTCAGGTTGCATTTGAGCACCACCAGCACCCCAGGCTGCAGGGTTACCAATGTCAGCTTCCATAAAAATTTCAAGCTTGCTCAATTTCACTTGCTTCCACGTAGCTACAGCAGTAATGCCCACTGACAAGCAACCACCAAGGCCAGATAATACGATTTCGCCTGGTGCGGGAGCTTTATCTTCGCCAAATAAATGAAGAGGTTCGTCGACAACAACAGGATTGTGGTTACCAACGAAACTTAAAGAACGGTACATACCCTGCATCACTGTATGGACTTTGTTGGTGCCACGAGAGGCTGGGTTGTTACGACCCTTATCAGCAAAAGCCATTAGACCTTCACGATCGATTGGTTTGAGGTAAGCCTTAACTGTGTTCGCAGGTGCGTTTGATACAGACATTTGTCTTCTCCAGTTTTAGTTTTTGCCGCAACAGATGGCGGTAATCAGGAATTGCAACTGACGCGCCAACTTTAAAATATTTAAATTATCTATTTAATATCATTTGGTTACGTTATTTTCTTCAACGGGGGGTACAGAGACGGACTCATTAGTTAGACAATCCGAAACCTACAAATTGTCGACAATGTCGACAATGTCGACAATGTCGACAATGTCTGGTTTTTTTACGTTCAGTATCTAAAACAGTGAGAAGAATTTTTTTGACTTATTTATCAGTATTTTATATTTCATGATTTATATAAAAAATAAAGACAACTACAGAACTGACGCGGGCTGAGGAGCATATTCAATAAATAAGATATTCATAAATGGGTAATCCCCCCAGGCATAAAGCGTATTGGCCGGGATCCCCTCAGAACGTGCTAACTGAACGACCGGTTGATTATGTGGCGGCATCATTCTGGCGATCAGAGCGGCTTTACGCTCAGGTGAATAAGTGTTCATTATTGTCCTCTCCGGCCCCCGGAAATTTTTCAGTCAGAGGCGACAACTATCCTGACATGGGGGCACCGAGAGCCTGCAACATCCTCTGGCAACGTACCAGACCTTGCTGGAGGTGCAGGCATGAACCATCAGCATGACCGTATTGCCGCACTCTGCGAGCAACTCAGGCTCGACCGCCTGCCGGCTGAGTGGCCGGGTGTGGCACAGACGACTATCGACAACAGCGGCACGCATGCCGACTTCCTGGAAGCCGTTTTGCAGCTCCAGCATGATGGCCTGAACGAACGGCGACGCCAGACCATTTTGTGGTTATCAGGCCTGCCGGTGATAAAAACACTGGAGCAGTTCCACTACGCCTATGCCAGCGGTGTTCCGCGAAGTCAGATCCAGGAGTTGTCGGGGCTGGCGTTTATCGAGCGTCAGGAGAACATTGTCCTGCTCGGGCCTTCTGGCGTCGGCAAGACGCACCTGGCGACCGCCATTGGCTATAAAGCCGCGATGGCGGGGTTAAGCATTCGGTTCATCACCGCCGCCGACATGATGCTGCAACTGATGGCGTCACAGCGTCAGGGTGACCTGAAGGGCTACCTGAACCGCGTCGTAGGTAAGCTTAAGCTGTTCATCATCGACGAAGTGGGATATCTGCCGTTCGGTAAAATGGAGGCGAATCTGTTCTTCCAGGTAGTCGCTAAACGGTATGAGTCAGGCAGCGTGATCCTGACCAGCAATCTGCCGTTTACGCAGTGGTCCGGAACGTTTGGTGATGACGAGACGCTGACGGCGGCAATGCTGGATCGGCTGCTTCACCATGCCCATATCGCGCAAATTAGCGGCCAAAGCTATCGACTGAAAGATAAGCTGAAAAGCGGTCCGCGAATTCAGATAATAAGTGCAACGCTCGGTCATGATTGTGGAGAGTGTGGGAAGAAGGGTTAACTACCGATAAGTTATCCCGGCCTTCCTACCACAGATGAGCGAGCAACATGAAGTATCGGCAGTTAACCGAAGGCATACGATACCAGATTGCCCTGTTGTTTGGTGAGAATATTAGCCTCACGGAGATCAGCAAGCGTGTTGGCGTCAGTAAGTCCACTGTATCCCGGGAGGTCAGGCGTAACGGGACTGCTGGCGGTTATTCAGCAGAAGAGGCTCAACGGTTGAGTGATGACCGGCGACGGCGGGCGGGGGTAGAGTCCGTCAAGGTGGTGTAAATTCGGAACCCGCTTTCCGGCTCGGTAATGTCTGCGTTATGCGCTGATCGGCAGCGCGTCTATTACATCGTTATCATCAGCATTCTGGTCTATCTCCAGCATGCTTTGCTGTGGCATGTATCTATTCTGCAACAGCCAGTCCTCATTCTGTTCGGCCAGTACCGCGCCCAGCAGCCGCATGATGCCGGCTTCATTCGGGAAGATGCCCACGACGTCGGCACGACGCTTCACTTCCTTGTTGGGGTAGTGACCGGGTAGCTGCGATAACTGCCAACTTTCAGGCAACCGCTTCGATCGGCAGCCTTGTTTCCATATCGAGCTCGAATATTCCGTAGGGGTTTACATGGGCATAAATCAGCGGCGTCAGTGCCCTGAAGTCTTCTGCCTTCATTCGTGACAGCCATACAGGCTCATTTAGTACCTGCTGGATCATCAGCGTGTTTACGTAGACTAGATAGTGTCGTCACAAGATTTTAGCCCAGAGAGCGATGCATCTGATCTGGACGGCAGCGAGAAATGAGGCC
>NZ_CBFFRL010000152.1:0-12120 GCF_965644215.1 Phytobacter sp. V69 | reverse complement strand
CGTGTCAGTGGAGGCGCATTATAGGGAGTTCTTCGGAAGTGACAAGCATAAAATTCAAAAAAATTATCGTTCGCTCACTTTCCAGGCAAAACAGATGTTGAGGGATCATTTTTGCCTGGTTTTTAAACAAAAACGAGCCCCTGAGGGCTCGTTTTTGCTGTTTTGTGGCTTACTGCACTGCCACAATTCGATCATCTTTCACAACTAATTGAATTGTTTTGCCCGGAATAAGTTCGCCAGACAAAATTTGCTGCGCCAGCGGGTTTTCAATCTGCTGCTGAATTGCACGTTTCAAAGGCCGTGCACCATACACCGGATCAAAACCATTCTCGCTCAGCAGTTTCAAGGCTTCATCGGAAAGGCTGACTTCATAGCCACGCTCTTCCAGGCGTTTGTACAAACGCTGCAACTGGATTTGAGCAATAGAAGCAATGTGTTTTTCACCCAGCGGATGGAACACAACCACTTCATCTATACGGTTGATGAATTCCGGACGGAAGCTGTGGCTGACCACACCTAACACCAGTTCTTTCATATGACCGTAATCCAGTTCGCCGAATCGCTCCTGAATTAAATCCGAACCCAGGTTAGAGGTCATGATGACCACCGTATTGCGGAAGTCTACCGTTCTCCCCTGCCCATCGGTCAGACGACCATCGTCCAGCACCTGCAGCAGAATGTTGAACACATCCGGGTGCGCTTTCTCAACCTCATCCAACAGAATGACGGAGTAAGGACGGCGACGCACCGCTTCGGTCAGGTAGCCACCTTCTTCATAGCCAACATATCCCGGAGGTGCCCCCACCAGACGCGATACCGAATGTTTTTCCATAAACTCGGACATATCGATCCGCACCATGGCGTCATCGCTATCAAACATAAAATTCGCCAGCGATTTACACAGCTCGGTTTTCCCCACCCCGGTTGGCCCAAGGAATAAGAAGGAACCAATCGGCCGATTCGGATCGGACAGCCCGGCCCGACTACGGCGGATAGCGTTCGATACGGCTTCAACGGCTTCATCCTGGCCAATCACACGCTGATGCAGTTCTTGCTCCATGCGCAGCAGTTTTTCCCGTTCACCTTCCATCATTCGGGCAACCGGAATGCCGGTCCATCGCGCCAGCACTTCGGCAATTTCCGCATCCGTCACTTTATTACGTAACAGACGCATCGTTTTACCTTCGGACTGAGTGGCCGCTTCCAGTTGTTTTTCCAGTTCCGGGATCTTGCCGTACTGCAGCTCAGACATCCGCGCCAGGTCACCAACACGACGCGCTTGCTCAATCGCGATTTTCGCCTGCTCAAGCTCGGCCTTAATCGTCTGAGTGCCGGACAGTGACGCTTTCTCAGCCTTCCACTCTTCTTCTAATGTGGAATACTGCCGCTCTTTGTCAGACAGCTCGTCGTTGAGCATCTCCAGACGTTTTTTACTGGCATCATCCGACTCTTTCAGCAGCGCCTGCTGTTCCAGTTTGAGCTGGATAATACGGCGATCGAGTCTGTCGAGTTCTTCCGGCTTAGAGTCAATCTGCATACGAATGCTGGATGCCGCTTCATCGATCAAGTCGATAGCTTTATCCGGCAACTGCCGGTCAGCAATATAGCGGTGCGATAAGGTCGCCGCCGCCACGATAGCCGGGTCAGTGATCTGCACATGGTGGTGCAACTCATAACGCTCTTTCAGACCACGCAGAATCGCGATAGTGTCTTCAACAGAAGGTTCAGCCACAAACACTTTCTGGAAGCGACGTTCCAGCGCCGCATCTTTTTCGATGTACTGGCGATATTCGTCGAGCGTCGTGGCGCCCACGCAGTGAAGTTCACCACGTGCCAGCGCCGGTTTCAGCATGTTCCCGGCGTCCATCGCACCGTCCGCGTTCCCCGCTCCCACCATGGTGTGTAACTCATCAATAAAGAGAATAACGTTACCTTCCTGTTTGGAGAGGTCGTTAAGTACGCCTTTCAAGCGCTCTTCAAATTCACCACGGTATTTCGCCCCGGCCACCAGCGATCCCATGTCCAGCGCCAGTACCCGGCGGCCTTTTAAACCTTCCGGCACTTCGCCGTTAACAATACGCTGCGCCAGCCCTTCAACAATGGCGGTTTTACCGACACCGGGCTCACCAATCAGGACAGGGTTGTTTTTGGTACGACGTTGCAGTACCTGAATGGTACGGCGAATTTCTTCATCACGCCCGATAACCGGATCGAGCTTGCCTTGCTCGGCACGCTCGGTCAGATCGACCGTGTATTTTTTCAAGGCCTGACGTTGGTCTTCGGCCCCTTGATCGTTCACGTTGTCACCTCCACGCATTTGATCAATAGCCTGAGTCACATTTGCCGTTGTCGCACCGGCTGATTTCAGCAGGTCGGCAAGCGAACCGCGTGATTCAAGGGCCGCCAGAATAAAAAGTTCTGACGAAATAAAATTATCCCCTCTCTTCTGCGCCAGCTTGTCGCAGAGATTCAGCACTCGCATGAGGTCTTGCGAAGGTTGTACATCGCCACCGGTACCTTCCACCTGCGGCAGGCGGCTTAATGCCTGCTCGATGGCCGTACGCAGTTGCCCTGCGTTAACACCCGCAGAGGTTAATAAAGGACGTACCGATCCCCCTTCCTGATTCAGCAAGGCGCTCATTAGATGAAGAGGTTCGATGAATTGGTTGTCGTGCCCCAGTGCAAGCGACTGGGCATCGGCAAGAGCAAGCTGGAATTTATTGGTAAGACGATCCAGACGCATAATTCCCCCCATAACAGGTCAAAATTGCTACTGGAGATTAAATGAGGTCATCCCTCAATTATTCAAGGTGAATGACCTGAATTATGCGAAAAGAAAGTTACACGTACCGGATCGTCTTGATTCTTTAGGTTATATCAGCCAAATGAAACTTGCCATACGACCGGTGGTTTTGTCCCGGCGATAGGAGAAGAAATCACCCTTTTGGCAGAAGGTGCAGCGATCACCGCCGAAGACATGCTCCACACCGACTCTCGCCAGACGCTGACGCGCGAGGGTGTAAATATCGGCGTAGTATTTTTCCCCTACCGGGCGAAACGCGCTATCTGCGGCAATATCTTCGGCCATAAACGCATCGCGGACTTCAGGACCGACTTCAAACGCATCTGGCCCGATAGCAGGCCCTAACCAGGCGAGAATATTCTCCGGTTTATCGGCAAAGCAGGCCACGGTCTCTTCCAGCACACCCGCGCACAGTCCACGCCAGCCTGCATGAGCCGCAGCCACTTCGGTACCATCGCGATTGCAAAACAGCACCGGCAGGCAGTCCGCGGTCATCACAGCACAAACTGTCCCCGGCGTATTGCTGTACGACGCATCGGCACGCTTACTGGCGTAAGGTTCACCGGTAAGTTTCAGGACATCCTTACCGTGTACCTGTTCAAGCCAGACGGGCTTCGACGGAAGCTGACCTGCGGCGAACATCCGCTTACGGTTCTCTTCAACATGCACAAGGTCGTCACCGCAGTGCGCCCCCAGGTTGAGCGAATCATAAGGCGGCAGGCTCACCCCACCAATACGTGTAGAGCTAGATGCCGCTACGCCTGAGGGCAGCGGCCAGTCAGGGACAATCAGTTTGGTCATAACCAGGCCACATCATCCTTATGGGTTTCGAAGTCGGCACGCATGGCATCAATCAGGTCGATCATGTCCTGCGGGATTGGCGCATGCCATTCCATCTCGATGCCGGTGATCGGATGGTACAGACGCAGCATCGTTGCATGCAGCGCTTGTCTGTCGAACTTACGCAGCGCGGCAATGAACTCGTCCGACGCCCCTTTCGGCGGACGCGGGCGGCCACCATAAAATTGGTCACCCACCAGCGGATGCGTGATATGTGCCATATGCACGCGAATCTGGTGGGTACGCCCGGTTTCCAGACGCAGGCGCAGACGCGTATGAATACGGAAATGCTCCATAATGCGGTAGTGCGTCACCGCCGGTTTACCCATCGGGTGCACGGACATATGCGTACGTTTAGTCGGGTGGCGGCTAATAGGCTCTTCAACCGTGCCACCAGACGTCATGTGACCGATTGCCACCGCTTCATATTCACGGGTGATCTCACGCAGTTGCAAAGACTCCACCAGGCGCGTCTGTGCCGGGACCGTTTTTGCCACGACCATCAGCCCGGTGGTGTCTTTGTCCAGACGGTGGACAATCCCGGCACGCGGTACATCGACGATCGGCGGATAATAATGCAGCAACGCATTCAGCACCGTCCCATCCGGATTGCCTGCACCCGGGTGAACCACGAGATCGCGTGGTTTGTTGATAACAATAATGTCATCATCTTCGTAGACAATGTTGAGTGGGATATCCTGCGGCTCAAAGCGCGCCTCTTCTTCAATCTCAGCGTTGATGGCAACGCTTTCTCCACCTAACACTTTTTCTTTCGGCTTGTCACAGATTTTGCCGTTGACCAGTACTTTTTGGTCGAGAATCCATTCTTTTATGCGCGAACGCGAATAATCAGGGAACAATTCGGCCAAAGCCTGATCTAAGCGTTGACCGAGTTGATTTTCGGTAACCGTTGCGGTGAGTTGTACTCGTTGTGCCATATACAGCTTCTTCGTTAACGTTGGGTTTTACGGCTTCGCCGTATAATATAGTGTGCTATTGTAGCTGGTCTTAGTCGGGAGCAGGAAAGACAATCTCCCGCATACACATTTTGAGGAAAGTCTAATCGTCATGACGCGCATGAAATATCTGGTGGCAGCCGCCACGTTGAGCCTGGCTTTGGCGGGTTGCTCCGGTTCAAAGGAAGTGGTGCCTGATAATCCGCCAAATGAAATCTACGCGACTGCCCAGCAAAAACTGCAAGACGGTAACTGGAAGGCAGCCATAACGCAACTGGAAGCGTTGGATAACCGTTATCCGTTCGGACCTTACTCGCAGCAGGTGCAGCTGGATCTGATCTACGCTTACTATAAAAATGCCGATCTCCCGCTGGCTCAGGCAGCAATCGATCGTTTCATGCGTCTGAACCCAACCCATCCTAACATCGATTATGTCATGTATATGCGTGGTCTGACTAATATGGCGTTGGATGACAGTGCTCTGCAGGGCTTCTTTGGCGTTGATCGTAGCGACCGCGACCCGCAGCACGCGCGTGATGCATTTAATGATTTCTCTAAACTGGTTCGTGGCTATCCGCGTAGTCAATATGTTACCGACGCAACCAAACGTCTGGTATTCCTGAAGGACCGCCTCGCGAAGTACGAATACTCTGTTGCTGAGTACTACACTAAACGCGGCGCATGGGTGGCAGTGGTGAATCGCGTTGAAGGTATGATGCGTGACTTCCCGGATACCAAAGCAACGCGCGATGCGCTTCCGCTGATGGAAAATGCGTACCGCCAAATGCAGATGACAGCGCAGGCCGACAAAGTGGCAAAAATTATTGCCAACAATGGTCATAGCAGCTGAGTCATTTTAAAACGCAAAACGGCAGCCACATGAGCTGCCGTTTTTTATGTCTCAAACCCAGAGATGAAGCGGTTTAGCTTCAAGTCATCCAATCAACTATGACGGGTAATCCGGACTTCGACAAGTAGTATTTGCCCTCTTCCCGTCCTGCCTCACAAAACATTGCCCTTGACAAAAAGTGACAAAATAATGTGATTTAAATCACACATTTTGACATTGTCCGAGATATGCTGGAATCACCAAGACGGAAAGACAATGAGGTAACATTTATGACAGTGAACATTACCAGCAAACAAATGGAAATCACCCCAGCAATTCGCCAACATGTCGCAGACCGTCTCGCCAAACTGGATAAATGGCAAACACATCTTATTAAGCCACATATCATCCTGTCGAAAGAACCGCAGGGCTTCATTGCAGATGCCACTATTAATACGCCAAACGGACATCTGGTCGCCAGCGCAAAACACGAAGATATGTATACTGCTATTAACGATTTGATCAACAAGCTGGAACGGCAGCTCAATAAAGTGCAGCACAAGGGTGAAGCGCGTCGCGCCACTACTTCGGTGAAAGACGCCGACTTCGTTGAAGAAGAATAACCTCACAGCATTGAGTTAATCAGCAACGCGCCTTCGGGCGCGTTTTTTGTTGACAGAGCGAAAACAGTACGGGTACTTTACTGTTACTCACTAAAGGAAATTTACATGTATCGTATCCCGTTTTTCTTCGCATTCTTTTTTACCTTCCCCTGACTGGGAGGCGTTTCGTCGTGTGATAAAGAATGCGAAGACGAACAATAAGGCCTCCCACTCGGGAGGCCTTTTTTATTGATAACAACGAAGGCAACAACATGACAGCGGATAACCCTTTACTGGATTTACGTGTAAAAATAAGCGCCCTGGATGAGCAGTTACTCTCTCTGTTGGCCGAGCGGCGTCAACTGGCGGTTGAAGTGGGTAAAGCGAAACTGGCTTCTCACCGTCCCGTGCGGGACATCGACCGCGAACGCGATCTGCTGGAACGTCTTATCCAGTTAGGTAAAACACATCACCTCGACGCCCATTACATCACCCGCCTGTTCCAGCTCATTATTGAAGATTCCGTGCTTACCCAGCAGGCGCTGCTCCAGCAGCATCTCAACAAAATTAACCCGCATTCTGCCCGTATCGCGTTCCTCGGTCCGAAAGGTTCGTACTCGCATCTGGCTGCGCGTCAGTATGCTGCTCGTCATTTCGAACAGTTTATCGAGAGCGGATGTCTGAAATTTCACGATATCTTTAATCAGGTTGAAACTGGGCAGGCGGACTACGCTGTTGTGCCGCTGGAAAACACCAGCTCCGGCGCCATCAACGACGTTTACGATTTACTGCAGCACACCAGCCTGTCGATTGTAGGCGAGCTGACGGTGCCCATTGACCACTGCGTTCTGGTTTCCGGCTCAACCGATCTGGATAACATCCAAACCGTCTACAGCCATCCGCAGCCTTTCCAGCAGTGCAGCCAGTTTTTGAATCGCTACTCGCACTGGAAAATTGAATATTGCGAAAGTACCTCTGCCGCAATGGAACGCGTCGCGCAGGAAAACTCTCCACGCGTAGCGGCACTGGGTAATGAAGCCGGTGGCGCGCTATATGGATTGCAGGTACTGGAGCGCAATCTGGCCAACCAAACGCAGAACATCACCCGCTTCGTGGTACTCGCCCGCAAAGCGATTGATGTCTCCGAACAGGTTCCGGCCAAAACCACGCTGCTGATTGCCACAGGCCAGCAGGCAGGTGCGCTGGTTGAAGCGTTACTGGTGTTGCGTAATCACAACCTGATCATGACCAAGCTGGAATCCCGCCCTATCCACGGCAACCCATGGGAAGAGATGTTCTATCTGGACATTCAGGCGAACTTGCATGCCTTAGAGGTGCAAAAAGCCCTGCGCGAGTTGACGTCCATCACCCGCTCGCTCAAGGTGCTCGGCTGCTATCCGAGCGAGAACGTCGTGCCTGTCGATCCGGCTTAACGCTCAATAAAGCGCGATTTCTTCATTCCTGCCACGTCGACGGGCAGGGTGAAGATCGCCCCCGAAAGAGGATAATCCGCCACTTCTTGCGCATCCATGTTCTCCCTCGTGGTCGTGATAAACAGCGTTTTCATATCCGCACCGCCAAAGCAGACCATCGTTGGGCAACGTACCGGCAGACGATACTCCGTCAGCTGTTCTCCCTGCTGCGAAAAGCGTGCAATACGCCAGCCATCGAACATGGCACTCCAGTAGCAACCTTCAACATCCATTGCCGCACCGTCCGGGATCCCTTCTCCAGATTGAAAACGACGAAAGACTTCGCGCACACCGGGTTCACCTTGCTCATTCATCGGCGTTCGATAGATAACCCCATTGGGCGTATCAGAGGTAAACATCCACTGTTTGTCATGGCTGAATGCCAGACCGTTATGGCCGTGAATATCACACTGAATCACCCTGGGCTTGAGGTCATTATCAATGCGCATCAGCAACGCGCCGTTGTAATCGCCTGGCCCCCAGAATGTACCAGCGTAGAATCGGCCAAGATGGTCGGTGCCACCGTCATTAAAACGCGCCAGCTGCGGGTTTGACGGGTTATCACAGACTTTCTGTATCAGCAGGCCACGTTTATCAGCCAGCCAGATAGCGTGGCGCATCGCGACGATAAAACCGCCCTTCTCTCGCAAAGCGAAGCAGCCAACTTCCTCGGGAAAGCAAAGCACCGTGTGTTCACCAGTAGCGGGATGGTAGCGATGCAGTTCACCTTCCAGAATATCAGCCCACCAGAGCGCCTGTTCCTCTTCACTCCATGTCGGGCATTCCGGCAGATGGCCGGTATAATCAAACAGCGGTTGCGGTTCAGCCATATCTGTCCCTTAAAATGAAAAAAGCCAGCGGTATCCCACTGGCTTTTCAGTATAAACGGCTTTTTCTTTACTGGCGGCTGTCATTCGCCTGGCGCAGCAGGACGCGGCTTTCGTTCTGGAAACGTTTGGCGTAATCACCAAACCAGTGTTCCACTTTACGGAAGCTGTCAATAAACGCCTGTTTGTCACCGTGCTCCAGCAGACCGATCGCTTCGCCGAAACGCTGATAGTAGCGTTTGATAAGCGCCAGGTTGTTCTCGGACGACATAATAATGTCGGCGTAGAGCTGCGGATCCTGAGCGAACAGGCGGCCTACCATCGCCAGTTCAAGGCGGTAGATTGGCGACGAAAGTGCCAGCAACTGCTCAAGCTGAACGTTCTCTTCTGCCAGATGCAGCCCATACGCAAAGGTAGCAAAGTGGCGCAGCGCCTGGATAAACGCCATGTTCTGGTCATGCTCAACGGCGCTGATGCGATGCAAACGCGCACCCCATACCTGAATTTGTTCCAGGAACCACTGATACGCATCCGGGTTACGCCCGTCACACCAAACGACAACCTGTTTTGCCAGGCTACCGCTGTCAGGGCCAAACATCGGATGAAGACCAACAACAGGCCCTTTATGCGCTTCCAGCATTGCCTGCAACGGCCCACTTTTTACTGACGCCAGATCGACAAGAATGCAGTCTTCCGGTAACGGCGGTAACTGTGCGATCACCTTTTCAGTGATATGAATAGGGACACTCACAATGACCATGCCCGCATCGGCGACAATAGTTTGCGCCTGCGCCCAATCATCTTTTTCCAAAATACGGACCTGGTAGCCAGAAAGCGTCAGCATTTTGGCAAACAGTTGCCCCATTTGCCCGTTGCCACCAACAATCACCACGGGTCGCAGGGAAGGACAAAGGGTTTTGAACCCTTTGTCCTTTTCACTGGAATAGGACTCGCGCATCACGCGACGCAGCACATCCTCAATCAAATCCGGCGCCACGCCCAGGGCTTCGGCTTCCTGACGACGAGACGCCAGCATCGATGCTTCACGCTCCGGAACATAAATCGGCAGGCCGTATTTACTTTTTACTTCACCGACTTCGGCAACCAGTGACATACGGCGCGCCAGCAGCTCCAGCAACGCTTTATCGACTTCATCTATTTGATCGCGTAACGCGGTCAGCTCTGCAACCATAACACCCTCTTAAGCCAGACGCGCCGCAAGGCTACTGCGCAAGTCGCTGCCAATTTCACGCAGCAACGCCTCAGTGGTTTCCCAGTTGATGCACGCATCAGTGACAGATACACCGTATTTCATTTCACTACGCGGCTGCTCGGAAGATTGATTGCCTTCGTGGATGTTACTTTCAATCATTAAACCAATGATTGAACGGTTTCCGTCTTTGATCTGCGCAACAACCGACTCAGCCACAGCAGGCTGGCGGCGGTAATCTTTGTTCGAGTTACCATGGCTGCAATCTACCATCAGCGATGGCTTGAGTCCCGCCTGTTCCATCTCTTTTTCACACTGAGCGACGTCCGCAGGGCTGTAGTTTGGCGCTTTGCCGCCGCGCAGAATCACGTGACCATCAGGGTTACCCTGCGTTTGCAGCAGACAGACCTGGCCGGCCTGGTTAATACCGACAAAACGGTGTGGCATTGCAGCAGCGCGCATCGCGTTGATCGCGGTAGCCAGGCTACCGTCAGTGCCGTTTTTGAAGCCCACCGGCATCGACAAACCGGACGCCATTTCACGGTGGGTTTGTGATTCCGTTGTACGCGCACCAATGGCAGACCAGCTAAACAGGTCGCCCAGGTATTGCGGGCTGTTCGGGTCGAGCGCTTCGGTTGCCAGTGGCAGCCCCATATTGACCAGCTCCACCAACAGCTGGCGAGCAATTTTCAGCCCGGCTTCCACATCAAACGAGCCATCCATATGGGGATCGTTAATCAACCCTTTCCAGCCGACGGTGGTACGGGGTTTTTCAAAATAGACGCGCATCACCAGATAGAGGCTATCGCTGACCTCTGCGGCAAGTGCTTTAAATCGACGAGCATATTCAAGTGCAGTTTCTGGATCGTGAATTGAACACGGACCGCAAACAACCAACAAGCGCGGATCTTCTCCGGCAATGATGTTGGAAATCGTCTGGCGGGACTGTGCAATTTGCGCTTCCTGAGCGATGCTCAGCGGGAATGCGGCTTTCAGTTGATCCGGAGTGATAAGAATGTGTTCGTCGGTAATGTGTACGTTGTTCAGCGCGTCTTTTTGCATGATGGTGATCCTGTATGACTCGTTTGCGATAGTTGTTCCTCAGTGAGGAGGTGACACGATATCACACTGAGTAAAGATTTCAATCCAAAATACGTACATATATATTTACACCACTATTTAAACCCCCATTAATGCGGCACATATTGTAAACATTTAAATACACTCGTGAGGTATGAGATGAGAAGCGTTGGCAAGGCAGAGAGAAATTCTGTTTTTCCCACCGCTTTTACGTCCGTATTAGAGGTATCGCCCACTATTCCACAATCCCCATAGCGAGTTCATCCGGATACAAGACACGCATGCCGGAATGTTCGTGTGAATAAGGCAAAATTAGCCGACGGCACGGGACGCTATAATCCCTGCAATGTATGTGAGTCGAAGATGTTACTTTGCCACGAGTGGTTTTTTGATCTCTGTTTGATGACGATACGACGGCTCACGGTAGGCATTCAGTACAGGTATTTGGCCCGCCAATGGTTACTGCTCATTCTTTTATTTTATTCCCTTACCCCGCTCTTTGCGCAGAATGTTCAGGAACCGGTCAAATCGGTTCGCGCCATGATTTCCGGCATCGTGAGTTACACCACCTGGGCATCGCTTGCAGGGTTGCCTCGCCTGTGTATTTTCAGCTCTGCGCGCTTCGCGAATGTGTTAAGCAACGCAGGCGACAGTACGCCACTCCCCTATTTACCTGTGATGGTCAGTAGCGATCGGCAGGCGCTGCAATCGCAATGCGACGGCATCTATTTTGGGACCGAAGCACCGGCATCCCAGGAAACGCTCGCTCGCCAGCCACTATCACCCTCGTGCGCTATTGCTTATTTCCGAGGTAAATCCCGGTTGCCTGGGCGGCAGCGCATTTTGTCTGTTCACGGATGAGGGAGCCGTCAGATTTACGATCAATGAAGATGTTCTCAGCCGAAGCGGGATCCGAGTGAACCCTGATGTTTTAATGCTTGCGAGGAAGAACAAGGATGGATAGACCATTATCTCGCCCGACATTTATCAGGACGTTGCGCCGTTTAAGTCTGCTGAGTATCGTGATTACGATGACGCTTATCTGGTTACTGCTGTGCGTCGCATCGGTATTTACACTGCAGCAGTATGCACAAAAAAATCTCGAGTTCACAGGGGTGACAATGAGTCACAGCCTGGAAGCTGCTCTCGAATTCAACGACGAAGCGGCGGCCGCAAGCATCCTGAAAATACTGGGGGAGCAAGGGCATTACTCAGCAGCCGAGGTTTTAGATAAAAACCACCGCTTACTGGCGGCATGGGACTGGTCACCCGATGAAAATCACAGCCAGCTCAATGGTTTTTTGAGCCGCTGGTTATTGCCCTCACCCATTACTCAGTCCATCTGGCACAACGACATTTATGTCGGTGAGGTTCGACTGCAGGCTTTTGATAAGCTCATCAGCCACTTCATTTTCCTGTCACTGATGAACCGCCCCGGTTTTCCTGGAGAGTATTTTAGTTGGGAACTCAGGCTGCCAGATCCTTATTCCCGATGGAAGCA
>NZ_CBFFRL010000151.1:0-12153 GCF_965644215.1 Phytobacter sp. V69 | reverse complement strand
ATCGGTAGTTAACCCTTCCTCCTACACTCTCCACAATCATGTCCGAGCGTTGCACTTATTATCTGAATTCGCGCTGAAATAATTTTTTTCTTCACAAAATTCCCTTTAAATAATTCACATCATATATTATTGCGCGTCAACGCATGAATAAAGACCGGTTCGTATGATGAATTATCGTATGAAAAAAAACAAATTTATTAACCTGTTATCGCCGCGAAATCCTTTCACTTTGTACAGACAATTTCAAAATTGAATAATCACGGTACATAGGGTAACGCAAAAAAAAGGCCATCATAAGACGGCCAACCATGTCGAACGTATTACTGCCCCTTTTCATAAGGGGCATTGAGTCTTATTTGATAATCGCTTTCAGCGCTTCGCCGATATCGGCCAGGCTGCGAACGGTTTTCACGCCAGCCGCTTCCAGAGCTGCGAATTTCTCATCCGCCGTCCCTTTACCGCCTGCGATGATCGCGCCCGCGTGACCCATACGCTTGCCTTTCGGCGCGGTCACACCGGCGATGTAGCCGACAACCGGTTTGGTCACGTGATCTTTGATGTAAGCAGCCGCTTCTTCTTCCGCGCTACCGCCGATTTCACCAATCATCACGATCGCTTCGGTCTGCGGATCTTCCTGGAACAGTTTCAGGATGTCGATGAAGTTAGAGCCCGGGATCGGGTCACCGCCGATGCCCACACAGGTGGACTGGCCGAAACCGTAGTCGGTGGTCTGCTTAACCGCTTCATAGGTCAGGGTACCGGAACGGGAGACGATGCCCACTTTGCCTGGCTGGTGGATGTGGCCCGGCATGATGCCGATTTTGCTCTGACCCGGAGTGATAACGCCTGGGCAGTTCGGGCCAATCATGCGCACGCCAGCTTCATCCAGCTTCACCTTCACGGTCAACATATCCAACGTTGGGATACCTTCGGTGATGGTGATGATCAGCTTGATGCCTGCGTCGATCGCTTCCAGGATGGAGTCTTTACAGAACGGCGCCGGAACGTAGATAACGGTGGCGGTTGCGCCCGTTGCTTCTACCGCTTCACGCACGGTGTTGAACACCGGCAGGCCCAGATGCGTGGTGCCGCCTTTGCCTGGCGTTACGCCGCCAACCATCTGCGTACCGTAAGCAATCGCTTGTTCGGAGTGGAACGTCCCCTGGCTTCCGGTGAAGCCCTGGCAGATAACTTTGGTGTTTTTATCAATTAAAACGGACATTATTTCCCCTCCACTGCGGCAACAACCTGCTGCGCTGCATCTGTCAGACTTTTCGCTGCGATAATATTCAGGCCGCTGTCGGCCAGGCGCTTAGCACCCAGTTCCGCGTTGTTACCTTCCAGACGAACAACAACCGGTACGTTAACACCCACTTCTTCCACCGCGCCAATGATGCCGTCGGCAATCAGGTCGCAGCGAACGATACCGCCGAAGATGTTAACCAGAACGGCTTTTACGTTCTCGTCGGACAGAATGATTTTGAACGCTTCGGTTACGCGCTCTTTGGTTGCGCCGCCGCCAACGTCGAGGAAGTTAGCCGGTTCGCCACCGTGCAGTTTAACGATGTCCATGGTACCCATCGCCAGGCCTGCGCCGTTGACCATACAACCGATGTTGCCTTCCAGCGCAACGTAGTTCAGTTCCCAGTGTGCAGCCTGCGCTTCGCGCGGGTCTTCCTGAGACTGGTCGCGCATTTCGCGCAGCTCGGACTGGCGGAACAATGCGTTACCGTCAGCGCCCAGTTTGCCGTCGAGGCAGATCAGGTCGCCCTGCTTAGTGATAACCAGCGGGTTGATTTCGATCAGCGCCAGGTCGCGCTCAAGGAAAATGGTCGCCAGGCCCATAAAGATTTTGGTGAACTGCTGAACCTGCTTACCTTCCAGGCCCAGTTTGAACGCCAGTTCGCGCCCCTGGTACGGCATCGGGCCGGCCAGCGGATCAAGGGCAACTTTGTGGATCAGGTGCGGGGTTTCTTCCGCCACTTTTTCGATTTCCACGCCACCTTCGGTAGACGCCATGAACACCACGCGACGGGAGCTACGGTCAACAACAGCGCCCAGATACAGCTCTTTGCCGATGTCAGTCGCTGCTTCAACCAGAATCTGGTTTACCGGCTGACCGTTGGCGTCTGTTTGGTAGGTCACCAGACGTTTGCCGAGCCAGTTTTCCGCGAACGCGCGAATATCTTCTTTGCTGTTAACAACTTTTACGCCACCCGCTTTACCACGACCGCCTGCGTGTACCTGGCACTTCACGACCCACGGGCCAGCACCGATTTTGGATGCCGCTTCTTCCGCTTCACGCGGCGTCGAGCACGCATAGCCTACAGGAGCAGGCAAACCGTAACGGGCAAAAAGCTGTTTTGCCTGATATTCATGTAAGTTCATGTGTTCTATCCATCCTTCATTAAACTTGTTACGCCGGACGGCGCAGAGCCTATCCGGCCTACAATGCAGGTGTTCATTTTTTTAGCCCGGCAAACTTACGCCGCCGGGCAAAGGACACTACACGTCCAGCAGCAGACGCGTCGGATCTTCCAGCAGCTCTTTAATCGCCACCAGGAAGCCAACGGATTCACGTCCGTCAATCAGGCGGTGATCGTAAGAGAGCGCCAGATACATCATGGGCAGGATCTCAACTTTGCCATCAACGGCCATCGGGCGGTCTTTAATGGCATGCATACCCAGAATTGCGCTCTGCGGCGGGTTGATGATTGGCGTAGACATCAGGGAGCCAAACACACCGCCGTTTGTGATGGTGAAGTTACCACCGGTCAGATCTTCCACGGTCAGCTTGCCGTCACGACCTTTCAACGCCAGCTCTTTAATGTGTTTTTCAATGTCGGCCATGCCGAGCGCATCCATGTCACGCAGAACCGGGGTAACCAGACCGCGCGGCGTAGAAACCGCCATGCTGACATCGAAATAGTTGTGGTACACCACGTCGTCGCCGTCGATAGAGGCGTTCACTTCCGGGTAGCGTTTCAGCGCTTCAACGACCGCTTTCACGTAGAAGGACATAAAGCCCAGACGGATACCGTGACGTTTTTCGAACGCGTCACAGTACTGCTTACGCAGATCCATAATCGGCTTCATGTTCACTTCGTTAAACGTGGTGAGCATGGCGGTGGAGTTTTTCGCTTCCAGCAGACGCTCGGCCACACGCTTACGCAGGCGAGTCATTGGAACGCGTTTCTCAGAGCGACCCGCCAGCTGCGGTGCAGCAGGCGCGGCAGCCGGTGCTGCAGGTTTGCTCTCTTCTTTCTTCGCCGGGGCTTTCGCCAGATGTTTATCAATATCTTCGCGAGTCAGACGACCACCCACACCGGTGCCTTTAATGGCGCTGACTTCGAGGTTGTGTTCAGCCAGCAGGCGACGGATTGCCGGGCTGAGCGCATCGTTGCTTTGCTCTTCGAGAGACGCCTGCTGACGCTGAGCCGGAGTCGACTTTTTCGCTTCAGATTTCGCGCTGCTCTCTTTACCCGCGCTGTTACCTTCGCGCAGGCGGCCCAGAATCTGGCGGGACGTTACGGTCGTGCCTTCATCTTCCAGCACTGCGTCCAAGATGCCGTCCGCCGATGCCGGTACTTCCAGTACCACTTTGTCAGTTTCGATTTCTACCAACACTTCATCGCGTTGGACGGTATCGCCCGGTTTTTTGTGCCAGGTCGCAACAGTCGCATCTGCAACGGACTCAGGCAGGTCGGGTACAAGAATATCTACGCTACTCATTATTTATCCTTTAATTAATCGACGTTCAGCGCGTCATTGACCAGAGCTTGTTGTTGTTTCTGGTGAACGGACAGATATCCTACCGCTGGCGAAGCGGAGGCCGGACGGCCTGCATATTGCAAGGCAGCCCCAAACGGAATCACTTCTCGCAGATGATGCTGGCTGCAGTACCATGCGCCCTGGTTAAGCGGCTCTTCCTGGCACCAGACAAAATCCTGTACATGAGCATAGGCTTTAAGCGCTTCCTGCACCGACTGGTGTGGGAACGGATACAACTGCTCAATCCTGACAATGGCGACGTCTTTCTGGTCGTTCTTACGACGCTGTTCAAGCAGGTCGTAAT
This sequence comes from Phytobacter sp. V69, assembly GCF_965644215.1. NCBI lineage: Bacteria > Pseudomonadati > Pseudomonadota > Gammaproteobacteria > Enterobacterales > Enterobacteriaceae > Phytobacter > Phytobacter sp. V69. The sequence continues at coordinate 8,078 of NZ_CBFFRL010000151.1, read as the reverse complement.
AAACCTTACCAGAACACAGAACAACGCGCTTAACGCCTTTAGGATCAAGGTCATCGATCTCGCCAATCGCCGGCATAAAGGTGCCGTTCGCCAGCTCATCGAGGGTGGACACCGCCTGCGGATGACGCAGCAGGGATTTCGGTGACATCACGATCAGCGGACGACGCATACCGCGCAGCGCCTGACGACGCAGCATGTGGTAAACCTGTGCCGGGGTGGACGGGACGCACACCTGCATGTTTTGTTCAGCACACAACTGCAGGTAACGTTCCAGACGCGCGGAGGAGTGCTCCGGACCCTGGCCTTCGTAGCCGTGCGGCAGCAGCATCACCAGACCGCACATACGGCCCCATTTCTGCTCGCCGGAGCTGATGAACTGGTCGATAACTACCTGTGCACCGTTGGCGAAGTCGCCGAACTGCGCTTCCCAGATAGTCAGAGTGCGCGGTTCTGCCGTGGCATAACCGTATTCAAACGCCAGTACCGCTTCTTCGGACAGGACGGAATCCCAGACTTTGAATGGACCCTGGGCATTGTGAACATGGTGCAGCGGCGTATAGGTAGAACCGTTCGCCTGGTTGTGGATCACTGCGTGACGATGGAAGAAGGTGCCGCGACCGGAATCTTCACCGGACAGGCGCACGGAGATGCCTTCATCAACCAGCGTGGCATACGCCAGGTTTTCCGCGCCGCCCCAGTCGAACAGCTTCTCGCCTGCGGCCATGGCCTGACGATCGCCGTAAATCTTGGCAACACGCGCCTGCATTTCAATGGCGTCCGGCACCGTACTGATGCGTTTTGCCAGTTCCTGCACGCGTTTCATCTCGACTTTGTTCGGATAGCTTTCGTCCCATTCATGGTTCAGGTACGGCGACCAGGTGAAAGAGTGCATGTTCATCGGACGCCACTCCTGCACCACGCATTCGCCGGCATCCAGCGCATCGCGGTACAGATTGACCAGCTCGGTGGCATCTTCCAGCGTCGCCACGCCGTCGTGTTCCAGCATGTCAGCATAGATTTTACGCGGCGTCGGGTGTTTCTTGATTTTGTGGTACATCAGCGGCTGAGTTGCACTCGGCTCGTCGGCTTCGTTATGGCCGTGACGGCGGTAGCAGACCAGGTCGATGAACACATCGCGTTTAAAGGTGTTACGGAAGTCCAGCGCCAGGCGAGTAACAAAGGCTACCGCTTCCGGGTCATCCGCGTTCACGTGGAAAATCGGCGCCATCACCATTTTACCGATGTCGGTACAGTACGGCGTGGAGCGGGCATCCAGCGGGTTAGAGGTGGTGAAACCGACCTGGTTGTTGATGACGATGCGAACGGTACCGCCCACTTCGTAACCACGCGCTTTGGACATGTTCAGGGTTTCCTGAACCACGCCCTGACCGGCAACAGCAGCGTCGCCGTGAATGGTGATCGGCAGTACTTTGTTGCTGCTCGGCTCATCCAGCCTGTCCAGACGGGCGCGCACAGACCCCATCACCACCGGGCTCACGATTTCCAGGTGCGACGGGTTAAATGCCAGCGCCAGGTGCACCAGACCTCCTTCAGTTTCCATATCGGACGAGAAACCCATGTGGTATTTCACGTCACCGGTACCGAGGTGTTCTTTATGCTTACCGGCAAATTCATCAAACAGGTCCTGTGGTTTTTTACCCAGGACGTTAATCAGTACGTTCAGACGACCACGGTGCGCCATACCCAGCACCACTTCGCGCGTGCCGCTCTTACCGGCATGGCGGATCATCTCTTTGAGCATCGGCACTAGCGCATCGCCGCCTTCCAGTGAGAAGCGTTTCGCGCCAGGGAATTTCGCGCCAAGATAGCGCTCCATCCCTTCTGCAGCCGTCAGTTCGCTGAGGAAGCGTTTTTTCTCATCCACCGAGAAGGTGGCTTTACCGACAACGGATTCGATACGCTGCTGGATCCAGCGTTTCTCTTCGGTGCTGGTGATGTGCATGTATTCCGCACCGATAGAGCCGCAGTAGGTCTGTTTCAGCGCAGCAATCAGATCGCCAAGCTGCATTGTGTCTTTGCCGATGGCAAAAGAACCTACGTTGAACGTCTCCTGAAAATCTGCATCGGTCAGGTCATGGAATGACGGATCGAGGTCTGCAACGCGCTCTTGCTGCCACAGTCCCAGCGGATCGAGATTAGCCTGCTGGTGACCGCGGAAACGGTAGGCGTTAATGAGCTGCAGGACTTTAACCTGCTTCGCGTTGGTGTCAGGGTCAGAAATGGAGGAAGAGTAACGTGAGGCATCCTTCGCCAGACGACGGAAATAATCACGTGTTTTGGAATGGAATTGATCCGGTTTCGCTCCGGTGCCCGGTAGCTCTTCAAACATGGCACGCCAGTTCGAATCAACCGAGTCAGGATCGGTTAAGAAGTCTTCATAGAGCTGTTCTATCCAGCTCTGGTTCGAGCCAGAGAGGTAAGAAGAGTCCAGCCAGGCTTTCAAAGCGCTGTTCTGCATCGTGATCCCTTAAGCATTAGTATGCTTACTTCGCCGTGGATAACTACAACGCGCGCGGCAGGGCGCACACGTCCCGGGGTTCACTTGCGAGCTCTTCTCTTTGTTGGCCCGCGAAGGAACCTTTAAAAACTGCCTAATCTTCATCGTTTGGGCTGCGACGGTGTTGGCTGCCTTCACTCACTCCGGTCACATAGTTCACTATGCTCCCATCAATTCGCTCAGTTGCCGCCTTGTCTCGCCACAAACGCTTCGATTATTTCAACTGCGTACAGCGGTTTTTAAAGGTTTCCTGCTTCATTTTCCCTCTCCCTAAGGGAGAGGGTCAGGGTGAGGGGAAACAGCGCTCCCCCCACGTTTACTACGCACTACGTTGCAACAACATCGACTTAATATGGCCGATGGCGCGCGTCGGGTTCAGCCCCTTCGGACATACACTGACGCAGTTCATAATGCTATGGCAGCGGAATACGCTGAAAGCATCACTCAGGCCTTCCAGACGGTTATCGGTCTCGGTGTCACGGCTGTCGATCAGGAAGCGATACGCCGCCAGCAGACCGGCCGGGCCGATAAACTTGTCCGGATTCCACCAGAACGACGGACAGGACGTGGAGCAGCATGCACAAAGAATACATTCGTACAGCCCATCGAGTTTTTCACGCTGCTCAGGCATCTGCAGATGCTCACGAGCGGGTGGATTTTGCCCATTATTCAATAAGTAAGGCTTAATCTTCTCATATTGGGCATAGAATTGCCCCATGTCCACAACCAAATCACGGATTACCGGCAGCCCCGGCAGCGGGCGAATAACAATCTTCTGCTTACCGTTACCCAGCGCCGACAGCGGCGTAATGCATGCCAGACCGTTCTTACCGTTCATGTTCAGACCGTCGGAACCGCACACCCCTTCACGACAGGAGCGACGGAAAGAGAGGCTCGGGTCTTTTTCTTTCAGCTGCATTAAGGCATCCAGCAGCATCATGTCACGACCTTCTTCCCCTTCCAGCGTGTAATCCTGCATGCGCGGAGCGTCGTCAACATCCGGGTTATAGCGATAAATCGAAAACTCGAATTTCATTTTCCTGTCTCCGCATTAGTAAGTACGAATCTTCGGCGGGAATGCCGGACGCAGTTTCGGTTCCATATTGACGCTACGGCGCGTCATGGATTCCGTCTCTGGCAGATACAGGGAATGGCACAGCCAGTTTTCATCATCCCTATCCGGGAAGTCGAAGCGGCTATGCGCGCCACGGCTCTCGGTACGGAAGTTGGCAGATACCGCCGTCGCGTACGCGGTTTCCATCAGGTTATCCAGCTCCAGACACTCAACACGCTGAGTGTTGAATTCACTGGAGGTGTCATCCAGACGGGCGTTTTTCAGGCGTTCGCGAATCACTTTCAGTTGTTCCAGACCTTTCGCCATCGCGTCGCCTTCACGGAATACCGAGAAGTTGTGCTGCATACATTCCTGCAGCGCTTTACGAATGGTTACCGGATCTTCACCATCGCGGTTGTTGTTCCAGCGGTTGAGGCGTTCCAGAGAAGCATCAACATCTTCTTCTGTTGCATCACGCAGTTCGCCCTGTTCGGCGATAGATTCCTGCAGATGCAGACCCGCCGCGCGACCAAAGACCACCAGGTCGAGCAGGGAGTTGCCGCCCAGACGGTTGGCACCGTGCACCGATACGCAGGCGATTTCGCCCACCGCAAACAGGCCCGGAATCACCACATCTTCGCCCTGCGCGTTGACCGTCAGCGCCTGACCGGTCACTTTCGTCGGGATCCCGCCCATCATGTAGTGGCAGGTTGGGATCACCGGGATCGGCTCTTTCACTGGATCGACGTGCGCAAAGGTACGGGACAGTTCCAGAATGCCAGGCAAACGCGACTCCAGCACCTCTTTACCGAGGTGATCGAGTTTCAGTTTGGCGTGCGGGCCCCACGGACCATCACAGCCACGACCTTCGCGGATTTCGATCATGATGGAACGTGCCACCACATCACGACCCGCCAGGTCTTTCGCGTTCGGCGCATAGCGCTCCATGAAACGCTCACCATGTTTATTTAACAGATAGCCACCTTCACCACGGCAGCCTTCGGTGACCAGAACTCCTGCCCCAGCGATACCGGTTGGGTGGAACTGCCACATTTCCATATCCTGCACCGGTACACCGGCACGCAGCGCCATCCCGACACCGTCGCCGGTATTGATGTGTGCGTTAGTGGTGGACTGGTAAATACGACCGGCACCACCGGTTGCCAGTACGGTTGCGCGGGCTTTGAAATAGACCACTTCGCCCGTTTCAATGCACAGAGCAGTACAACCGACCACAGCGCCATCCTGGTTTTTCACCAGATCCAGCGCGTACCACTCGGAAAAAATAGTAGTGTGGTTTTTAAGGTTTTGCTGATAAAGCGTGTGCAACAGTGCGTGACCGGTACGGTCAGCCGCTGCTGCGGTACGTGCCGCCTGCTCGCCGCCGAAGTTTTTCGACTGGCCGCCAAACGGACGCTGATAGATTTTGCCATCATCCAGACGGGAGAACGGCAGGCCCATATGTTCCAGTTCCAGAATCGCTTCCGGACCGGTTTTACACATATATTCGATGGCATCCTGGTCGCCGATGTAATCGGAACCTTTTACCGTGTCGTACATGTGCCATTCCCAGTTATCTTCGTGGGTATTGCCCAGCGCTACCGTGATGCCGCCCTGAGCGGATACGGTGTGAGAACGGGTTGGAAAGACTTTGGAAAGCAGCGCACAGGTCTGGCCACTTTGGGAAATTTGTAACGCCGCGCGCATACCTGCGCCGCCTGCGCCAATAACGACAGCATCAAATTCTCTGACTGGCAATTTCATCACACACCCCACACCACAACGAATCCATAAATAACGTAAGCCGCGAGTGCAACGACGATAGCCAGTTGCAGAATCAGGCGAATAGCCAGCGGTTTAACGTAGTCGGTCAACACCTGCCACATGCCAATCCAGGCATGGATCAAAATGGAGAACAGTGCCAGCAGGGTGAAGACTTTGGTGAAAGCAGATGAGAAGAAGCCCGTCCAGACTTGCCAGGTTATATCGCCAGTAATGGCGAAGAAGCCAACCATATAGATGATATAGAGCGTCAGTACGATGGCGGTAGCACGGACCAGAATATAGTCATGTACGCCGTTGCGTCCTAATGCGGAGGCGTTGCTTACCATACGAGGACTCCTGCGAGAAGTGAAAGCACGACAGTAATTGCAAATGACACGTTGGCGGAACGTTTTCCTGCCTCAAAAGTTTCTTCCAGCCAGCCAAAATCCATCAGCATGTGGCGAATACCGCCCACCGCGTGATAGGCCAGCGCAGTCAGAATGCCCCACAGAATAAATTTAACAAAAAAACCATTCATAATTGCGGAGGCAGTCTGGAAACCTTCTTGGGATGACAGCGACAGGCCCAGTAACCACAGCAGAATACCGACCGCCACAAAAGTGATGACGCCGGAAACGCGGTGGAGAATGGACGCTATAGCCGTTACAGGAAACCGGATCGTTGTGAGATCCAGATTAACAGGTCTTTGTTTTTTCACATTTTTTATCATGAATAACGCCCACATGCTGTTCTTATAGTTTCCTTCCTCCGGTCTGCTTGCGGGTCAGACAGCGTCCTTTTCTATAACTGCGCGTAATGCAAAAAATTTGCTTCCAGATGCGAAACGACAGGTTACAACGCTGGGTGGCTCGGGATTGCAGGGTATTCCGGAGACCTGGCGGCAGTATAGGTCGTTCACAAAATCATTACAATTAACCTACATATAGTTTGTCGGGTTTTATGCTGAACAGTGATCATGGTCACGATAACAACATTATTTTAAAATTTAATCATCTGATTTGACAAAACTTAAACATTCTTGTTACAAACCTCATCAAAAGAGAGATATAATTCGCAAAAGTTATGGGGTCTATCTTTCACCTGCAAATAAGTTATGCAAGAGTGTGATTAAGTTGACCGAATTAATCAGGACAGTTATTAGTGGTATATAGATTTGAAAATATCCGACTGCTAAGAACCTGATTTGTTGCTGTTTTTACTGTACTTTCAATGTGTACCTGCTAGCGCCCATCGCTCTGTACCCTGGTTTTTCCTCTCATCAGAGCAGCGAGCCAAATAATAATCTGGTAGCGTTAAAAGGCAGTTTGAATGCAAATCCGGTAACAGGTAGTCTTAAGCAATAAGGCGCTAAGGAGACCGTAAATGGCTGATAAAAAAGCAAACATCACCTACAATGGTGACGCTGCTATTGAACTGGATGTGCTAAAAGGCACGCTCGGTCAGGATGTTATTGATATCCGTAGTCTCGGTTCAAAAGGTGTGTTCACTTTTGACCCAGGTTTCACCTCTACCGCATCATGCGAATCCAAAATCACCTTCATCGATGGCGACGAAGGTATCCTGTTGCATCGTGGTTTCCCGATCGACCAGTTGGCCACCGATTCCAACTATCTGGAAGTGTGCTATATCCTGCTGTACGGCGAAAAACCGACGCAAGAACAGTACGATGAGTTCAAACTCACCGTTACTCGTCACACAATGATTCACGAGCAGATTACCCGTCTGTTCCATGGCTTCCGTCGTGACTCCCACCCGATGGCGGTTCTGTGTGGCGTCACTGGCGCGCTGGCGGCGTTCTACCATGACTCTCTGGACGTGAACAATCCGCGTCACCGTGAGATCGCGGCTTTCCGTCTGCTGTCTAAAATGCCTACTGTGGCGGCGATGTGTTACAAGTATTCAATCGGCCAGCCTTTTGTTTATCCGCGCAACGACCTCTCCTACGCGGGTAACTTCCTGAACATGATGTTCTCCACGCCGTGTGAAAAATATGAAGTGAACCCGGTGCTGGAACGTGCAATGGACCGTATCCTGATCCTGCACGCTGACCATGAGCAGAACGCATCCACCTCCACCGTCCGTACCGCAGGCTCCTCCGGTGCAAACCCGTTTGCGTGTATCGCGGCGGGCATTGCCTCCCTGTGGGGACCGGCGCACGGCGGCGCGAACGAAGCGGCGCTCAAAATGCTGGAAGAAATCAGCACCGTTAAACACATTCCGGAATTCCTGCGTCGCGCCAAAGACAAGAACGATTCGTTCCGTCTGATGGGCTTCGGTCACCGTGTCTACAAGAACTATGACCCGCGCGCGACCGTCATGCGTGAAACCTGCCACGAAGTTCTGCGTGAGCTGGGCACCAAAGACGATCTGCTGGAAGTGGCAATGGAGCTTGAGCATATCGCGCTCAACGACCCGTACTTCATCGAGCGTAAGCTGTACCCGAACGTGGACTTCTACTCCGGTATCATCCTCAAAGCGATGGGCATTCCGTCTTCCATGTTTACCGTTATCTTCGCGATGGCGCGTACCGTGGGCTGGATTGCACACTGGAACGAAATGCACGACGACGGCATCAAAATTGCCCGTCCGCGTCAGCTGTACACCGGTTATGAAAAACGCGATTTCAAAACCGATCTCGAAAAACACTAGATAGTGTCGTCACGAGGATAAAAATCATTGATAATAGGGCCTTCTAATCAGAAGGCCCTATTATCATGACTA
>NZ_CBFFRL010000150.1:0-12182 GCF_965644215.1 Phytobacter sp. V69 | reverse complement strand
AAAAACGTGTGTTTTTAGTCATCCTGTTTACCTCTCTCTCAAAGAGTTTAGTCTCCAGGATTCCCGGGGCGGTTCAGTAAGGCTAATACAGCTAAGGACTCCACTGAACCCCACCGATTAAATCGCACCTTCCTTAAGCTACCCGGGTTGCCAATCCGGGTTGTAATTTCATGAGGATGACTTCTTCGCGTTAAACTCTTTAATCAACTCGTCCAAGGCACGTTCAGCCATCTTCTCTACAGCCTCGCTTCTGGAGGTGCCACTCAGTGCAGCCAGTCGATCAATTTTTCTCAAAACTCGCATGCGTAGTGATAATGACACAGCCGTTTTCTTATCCTTGTCCAGAATGACCCTTCCTGCTGAATCACTGGTCTTGAGTTCCGCATTCAAGGCCAGAGCTTCATTCATACGGCGAAGGATCTTTTTGTCCAGTTGTCCCGGATTAACGAGATGGTAAGAATGACCGGCCTTGCTGTACCTGATATCCGCTGAGTATGATTCACGTAGTTCTTTGAGCGCTCGTGTCAAGGTCGGCTCGGAACAATCCAGACTGGCTATAATGTCGGCAGCAGAAACGGGCTTGCCGGTGCCCAGTAAGTTGGCAAGCTTAAAAATACGGGCCTGTCTGGTATTTAATTGCATTATTATATTTAGCCTGCTTAAAGGGTTATTGGTTCAATGGGCTGAAAAATGTAGGTGCTGCTCATTTTTCGGACCACCGGCTGGACGCCTAATGCTTCAACCGGATCAATATTTTCAATGCCCTCGAAATTTATCGATGACATCTGCCTGCGACTGCATTTGCACGAGAGGATATACTCGTCCTCCAGATACCCCGTTCGCTTACTGACCCGTTGTGTAAAGCCTGAGACAATTACGTTCTCAAATGGGAGCGAATGAAAAACGATACCTACCAGGCGGAACAAACATCCATGAATGTGGCGAGCATAGTTTTCGCGCACGGATTTCTGAGTCATGGCTTTTTCCGTCAGTTCTGTGCCCCTGGCATTAACACCGTAAATTTTATCAGGGAAATCCTCAATCTCAGCTAAATCAACATCCAACAAGACGGTCGATTGATCAGGTTTTACTTCAAAAGCGATAAGTGTTTCTCGTGGCCATTCTGTTTCCGCAAGCACACCCGACAGGTATGATTCAAAAAACGCAGCGTCTGTCCGAAACTGCTGTCGGGCATCTGCCTGAGCTGTGGCGAGCCGTTTTTCATGTTCTTCAGCATCAAACTTCCAGTTTGCATACTGTTCGGCCCAGGCCGTCCGTTGTTGCTGGTACCGGTGCTGTCGAAGGGTATTCTCACGCTCTACATCTGCTAGTTCCTGCTGCCACCTGCGAAGATTCTCGGCGTGGCGCTCAGCTTTAGCTGATTCAGATTCAAACCATTTTCCCAGGAAACTAATGCCTTCGCTCCCGGCAGGTTTTTCCGGCAGTGCAAGGTATTCTGGTTTTTCTGGACGCATCGGTGCCGGAACCTGAAAAGGCGATGTTCTGTTTTGCAGGTATACTGCTTCCAACTCCGGCCAGGTGATGCCTGTTTTTGGATCTGGCGTCAGCTCATGAATATTACGAATTGCGGTCACCACTGACATGAGTTCAGCTGCTTCCTGCTCAAGCACCTCTCTCAGCCCCGGGTCGGTTGCCGTTCGGTTTCCTCCTCTGGAACGCGCGGCCCGGTCAAGCCGGGTACGGTAACTCAGTCCGGTACCGGGTAAGCCGAGATTGGCGTATGTACCACGACTACCAATAGAAACAGAGGCGCCTCTTGGCCCTACACTAAGGCTCGGTGCGCCATTACTCAGGTTGAGACGAACCCCCGGAATAATGTTGATCGACTTTCTGAACCTGAACCCCATTATGCGTTCCTTAATTGTGTTGGGTTACGGTGATTAATCTGATTCCATCAGCGCTTTGCTCGTTCTGTAATCCGTAAAAACGAGCTCTGTCCAGAATACCGGCCGCCCAGCGACGATGTGTAGCGGGCTCACACATTGCACCCTGCGACTTGAATACAGCCTGGGTAGAGTTCAGGATCCGCAAGGCATCAGAGTGCTCACCCGGAGTGACCATCAGCGCGTTTTGAATGACCTCAATCTGACCCGGATGAATGGCTGTTTTCCCCACCAGCCCATGCGCCATATCAAGAGCCAGCTCTCTGGCCATGATTGCATGATCGTCAATATGCTCACAAACGGGTGCGGTGAGGGCAAAATCACGCGGCCCAAAGACTGAGACGAGCATTTTGATGACGTAACCCATCGGGCTGTCATACAGCGTCAGGTCCCGGGGGCGACGAAGCGATACAACGTTCATAAGATCGTTGCCGCCGACTCGGAGTGCAATAATGCGTTCGTAGCAGGGATGTTCCACAAGACGGGTGGCCAGTTCGCGCATCTGAACCACGTCAAATACATCTTCTGTTTCAAGTGTTGGCATCATGCACAGGTGAGTCCCGCCCATGATGTCCCACCATTCAGTTAACGAACTGAGGGTAAACTTCGGCAATACAAACCCGTCGACAGCGGAAAGATCATAATGCTCTTTTAACCATTTGCCCATTTCGGCATGCCGGGGCCGAATAAACACCAAAGGCCAGTCAATTTTTCCCCGGCAACACATGCTGTTACTGAGCTCGTCCAGCAGCAGCTCAAGATTTTTGAGGGCAACAGGGATGTCTGCTTCGCAGACTGCATCCTCAAGGCAAATGACCAGGGATCGCAATCCCGGGATTTTCTCGCGCAAAACGGCATCTGCAATATCTTCCCGGGTTGCAGGCATGTACAGCGTGGCTCCCAGATTCCAGGGAGAAAGACGATTTTTCATCAGAGTACCTTCTTGATAATGGTTACAGCTCGATACTGGCCGAGGGCCCCTCCCATTTCTGTAACAACTATTCCCTTTTCACGAGCAAGCCCGACAAGCAGTGCAACGTCCGGGTCGTGAATTGAACGCACAAATACATGGTCCGGAACCCTGCGTAATACCGCCCTGGTTGCCTCAGCAATACCTGGCTTAATACGATTGACGCTGTCCACTTTAAATTCATTGGCCAGGAACGCGATAACGTCGCGACTTGTCTGCCATAAGGTTTTGGCTGATTCCGCATTCCAGTTCAGATGTGTGTGGGATGACAGGACTAAGTTCTTACGGAAATGAGCGACGGTATCGACAAGCATCCGGCTGCATTCATATTCGCTGAGATGCTCGCAAACCATGCAACCATGTAACCCTTCAGAAGACCATACTGATCGGGAGATTAGGCCTGACACCGGCGCCCCCATGATGCCAAAAGGGATGAGCCAGTCGTCATCGCTGGCAGCAAGCCAGGAACAACCGCAGGGATCGGCCAGGACAACCAGTCGTAGCTGCTCGGGATAGCCCGGGCGGTTTTTCAGTGCACGTACTAGCTCCCCGGTAATTGCGCCTTTACCTGTCCATCCGTCAACAAACACGATACCGCTGGTACCATGCCGCTCTTCAATGACGTCGAGTGCTGCACTGTCAATTCCACGATCGCGGATGATGCTGATGCCATAATGCCATGAGGTCTTCCCCATATCACGCAGCGCCTGGTGCAGCATAACGCCGAGCGGTACACCAGCCCTGACAAGACTGGTCAGAACGATGGGCTCATCACCGAATCGTTCTGCCAGAGCAATAGCGAGCTGAGTGACTTCTTTTGCAAGTCTGTCTGCGCCCCGATCCAGCGCCCGGTGAAACAAATCAAGATGCCATTGTGTGGGTGCTGGCTCCTGGCTGAGCATGTCCGAATAATGTTTCTTCCCGGACTGGATCAGCTCTTCTTTTTGCTCAACCGGCGTCATCTCAATCACTACCGGCTTTAGCAGAAACTCCACGTCACCGGACCGGTATGAGCCGGTAAATGTTTCATGCTGCTGCATTTTATTCTTCTCCAAAAATTCGCTGTGAAATGGCATCTGCAAATTGACTCTGTCGCGGAATGCCAAACCAGCTGCACAGTTTCATAAAACGGTGATCGCTCAGGCTGTCTCCCAGGCCAATTACTGGGAAAATCCCGCGTTCAGCGCGAAGCTTTTCGAGTAGCCAACTGACAGCCCGCCCCTTCTCAACGGGTAAGGGGAGCCAGGCCACGTTATTACTGTTTCTATGGATGTAGAAACCTTCTGTTGAGAACACTTTTTCAATTTCATCAGCAATAGCTGTGAGTTCATCGAGGCGTGTACTATCCCGGTGTTTCATCACCATATAAACCGGAGTTTCATCATATTCATAGTTAAGCCTTGCCCAGGCATTGATCCCTTTTGCATCCATCATTTCAGTGATCAAACGCTGCATCGACTCAAGCCTCTTCTGGTAAGGCACTAACTGCTCAAGCATAAATGCCTTCCATTGCTCGTCTGGCGTTCCCTCTGGCGTGAGAATGACCGCTCCATGAGTTGTGATCGCCCAGGAGGAAAATGGGATCTGGACCCGGCTGATTTCTTCTGTTCCCCTTGCGGTGACAGGAATGAGTTCAGCGTGTTCCAGTAGCCAGTCCACCAACATGGACTGTTCTTCTGTCATGAAGCTTCGTGGATTCAGGGTGCGATCCACGGCACCAGTACGAAATGGCTCCAGTGCAAGCTCATCCACCATTTTTCGACGGGTCTGAAACAGCGTGTCGTCAAGGTCGCTCAGAACAACGGGTTTATTCATAGGTAACAATCTCCACGACGGGCGCAACCTCAGCCAGAGCCTTCAGGAGCTGGCTATCAATACTTTCCTCGGGTGTCTCAGTACACACAAGAATGCGGTCAAACTGCTGGTGGGCGACGTTATAGACAAAATTGGGGATGCCCAGCCCGTAGTTATCCGTAAAGGAGATCGCGGACTCGATTGCATAACCAACGGCGATAGGTGAACGGGAGGTTGAACCATAAAATGCCTGTGCTCCGGCAGCTTCAAGCCGCTCAGCGAGCAGGAACGGCTCCCAGACGAATTCTCCTGTCCCGAGTACCAGAACTCGCTCCCCCTTGCGGACGGACACGTCATGACCGAGATCGGCCGCAGGGGCGAGCATCCCCAGGCGACCCCAGGACTGTTTTCCTTGAATGTCCCATTCCCCCCGGGAAGTCACGTTTACCTCTGGCATGACGGGTAAAGGCATGTCAGGGAAAGGGGTCCATTCCCACTGACCACTTACAAGTGAAACTGATTTGACGGGCAACGGGCTGCGTTCTGGCAGAACATTATTACTCCAGTCGGTTAGCGTTACCGTGATAACCTGTTCAACGTGTGGCAACTTACCTGTCTCTCGAAGGGCAGACAGCAGATTAATAAAGGTGTTGCCGGTTGTTGCCTCATCATCAATTAAAACCAGTGTTCGTGCCAGGGTAACACGGCGTTTTTTCTCTGCATCATCTGGCAGATAAATCAGATGATCGGTGGCATGGCTGTGTTCTTCCTTGAATTCACAAAGTAACGATCCATCAACCGGATGACGGGTTGAAGTCAGATAGACAGATTCACCATGTTGATGGCGCAGTTCATCAAACACGCCAGCTCCGAGTCCAACAGCCGTTTCAGCCATACCAATAAACAGCACTGGGCCAGTCATTTTCGACGGAAACTTGCTGGCAAGCTGTTTGTAAGCCTGACGCATGACCGAGGGGGGCACGGGAATGTGTCGGCCGAGAACCTTACTGACAAAAAGAAAGGCTCGCTTGGGGTTTCGTCTTTCGGCAATATCAAAAAGAGCGTTGAGCGGGATATCTCCGTAGTCACGAGTGACCTGGATAGTGCCGCAAGAAAGCTTGCGCCGATAAATCATATCTTCGATCGTCAAAGACATAAATCTGCCTTAATTCAGTAGGTTGGAAAGTGTTTCCGGGTATAAGATCACATCAGTGATGGATCTCACTGCAACCGGTGAGAAGGATTTTTCAGCGTTCTGGATTACGGCATCTTCAGCCATCAGACCGAGCTTATAGGCAGCAAACAATCCGGGAAGGTTGACCCCAGAGTGTAGGGTATAGCCAATCCCTCCTGAAGGACGCATATTCGTTTCGAGAAGTACGGGGTTGCCGTGCCTGTCGTTTCGCGTCTGAACATTGACCAGCCCGTCAGCCTTCATTGTTCGCGCACAGGCACACGCCAGTTCAAAAGCTTGTCCTTCGTTTACCAGATATTGAATAGCACCTTCTTTACGACGCCCTACCGCCGCGAGTATTTGACCTTTATCTGCAAGAATATCGACGGAAAACTCCGGCCCAGGCAGATATGGCATCAAAACAAGGGGTTTAAACGACTCAGAAGCAGAAGCTGCTGCGATATACTGTTGTGGATTAACAAGGCGATTTTCAGGGTGATTAAAGACATCCATGGGCGATACACTGTCATCAAAACGCCAGAATCCCATGCCATAAATGCCCGTAACGGGCTTTACGCATACTGGACTGTCAGAAAATGGCGGGGCCGCGATGTGTGCTTTCAATTCAGAAAGCGTATTAACGCGCCAGGAAGGCACAACCGGCAGGCCATTTTGTTCCATGAACTGAGCAAAAGTAACTTTTTCATCTGCCAGGGTAAGCCAACTGGCGCTCGTTGAACCTGTAGTGAGAGTGACACCCGCTGACTCAATGGCTGTACGGTTATCCTCAAACCAATGACTGTTACGGCCAGTATGAATATGGTGAATACCGTATTGCTGAACGGTATTCTTAATAAACTGGAGGCGTTTATGAGCGTCTTCAGGCTCAGTCAATGAGTAATCAGCAACTGAAAGAATTTCATTTCTTTCCTTACGGTGAGAAGCGAAAACGGTAATTTCAAACTTATTTTTTAGAGCAAATGATTTAATCCCTCGAATAATATCTCTTTGCGAGGATAAACCTTCCATAAGCCAAATCTTTCTGTTCATTTTTGTAATTATCCGAATGCCTTGCTATTTAAGGTTGAAAAGTGAGTCTATGGGCGACACTGATACATGTCAATCATAATATGATTCATATCTATTAGAGATATAGAGCGGAAAAACGTTATCGGAATACCATGTAAATTATTAATTTTATTGTAAAAAAACTAATAATGACGATGAAAATAAGTTCGCAGATCCGTGATTTTTTAGAAAACCACCAAAATTTGCCTTGTCAGAGTACTTCATCATGATATGATTTTCTTTGTCAGTTAACAAACACCCATTTGATTGCCTCGGTCATTACCATTTTAAGGAATAAAACATGGTTTCATTAAGTAAGAACCAGACGGTATCACTCAGCAAACAATCTTCAGCACTAAGCCAGCTTCAATTTGGTCTTGGTTGGGATCCAGTTAAGAAAAAAGGTTTATTTGGCGGATTATTAGGTGGCAATGGTTCAATCGATCTCGACGCTGGCTGCGTATTAATGGACAGCGCTGGTAACAAAATTGACACCATCTGGTTCCGCAAACTGAAATCCACCTGCGGTGCTGTTGTGCACAGTGGCGATAATCTGACAGGCGAGGGTGATGGCGACGATGAAGTGATTAATGTCAGCCTTTCTCGTCTGCCTGCAAACGTTGAATACCTGGCATTTACAGTCAACAGTTTCCGTGGCCAGTCGTTCAATGACGTCGAAAATGCCTTCTGCCGCGTGGTCGATCAAACCGGCAAAGAGCTGGCTCGCTACAAATTAACTGAGCAGGGCTCACATACCGGGATCGTGATTTCTTCACTGCGCCGTAATAATGGCAACTGGGACTTTACCGCCCATGGGCATGCCTGTCGCGGCCGCACAATTGACGATATGCATTCCGATATTGTCTCAACGGTTGTCCGCTAATGAACCTGACGCCGGGGGGCAATGCCCCCGTACCAACCCAGGAGTTGCGGGTCCGGATCACCTCGGGTGTACAAGTGGATGCTTCCTCGTTCCGCCTCTACACCGACGGGAAGGTGCAGGGGGATGCGGACATGGTGTTTTATGGCCAGCCACGTAACGATGATGGTACCGTCAGTCTGGTCAGTGAAGGCCAGTACTCAACGTTTACTGTCGCGCTCAATCGGCTGAAGCCTGATGTCCAGAAAATTGCGTTCACTGTGACCTGTGACGGCGGGCAGACGGTATCTGGTCTTCGTAATCTTTCCATCGACGTGGAGCAGGGGTCTACTGGCCTGGTTAGCGGCATTGTTGAACTGAACGGCCGTCAGGAAGCAGCCTTAATTTTGGGTGAATTTTACCGTCGTAATAATGACTGGAAATTCCGCTTTGTTGCACAAGGCTTCAACGGCGGGCTGAAGCCATTAGCTGAGCATTTCGGTGTAAATATTGCCGATGAGCCTGTTCCCACAGCCCCGACACCACCAGTTGCACCGCCCCCACCGACTGAGAAAAAAATTAGCCTGAGTAAGGTATCTCTGACAAAAGAGAAGCCTGCTATCAGTCTGACCAAACGGGATAACTTCGGTGAAATCCGTATTAACCTGAACTGGCACCGGGGCAGCAGCAAAACCGGTTTTGGAGGCATGTTTGGCTCCAAAGGTATCGACCTGGATCTGGGGGCTTTTGTTGAGCTTCAGGACGGTTATAAGTCGGTCATTCAGGCGCTGGGTAATGCTTTCGGTGATTATCGCGATGAGCCTTACGTTCAGCTCAAGGGTGATGACCGGACGGGTGATGTGTCAGACGGTGAGTGGTTGCATATCAATGGCCGTGAATGGAAGCATATCCGTGAAGTACTGATTTACGCCTTTATTTATGAAGGTGTTCCCAGTTGGGATAAGACTGATGGTGTGGTTACCATTCATGTGCCTGATCAGCCTCCCATTGAGACCCGTCTGACAGAAGGTGAAAACCGTCGCACATTGTGTGCCATTGCCAGACTCGTAAACGAAAACGGTGCAATTAAAGTCGAGCGTATCAACCAGTATTTCAAAGGCCAGTCCGAAATGGACCGGGCATTTGGCTGGGGATTTCGCTGGAGCGCCGGTTCTAAATAACAGAGCAACAAAGGAAACAAGAATGAGCTTTTTTGATAAGGTCAAAGGTGCCATTAACTCCGGGCGGGACGAACTGACCCGCCAGGTTGGCCGTTTTAAAAATAAAAAATTTATGCAGGGCACAGTAGCTGTCTGCGCCCGTATTGCCGTATCCAGTGACGGTGTGAGCTCAGAGGAAAAGCAGAAGATGATGGGTTTTCTGCGCTCTTCAGAAGAACTCAAGGTTTTCGATACCAACGAGGTTATCGAGTTCTTCAATAAATTAGTTTCAAGCTTCGATTTCGATGTTGAGATCGGCAAGGGCGAAACGATGAAATACATCCTGGCACTGAAAGATCAGCCTGAGGCCGCTCAGTTGGCTTTACGTGTTGGTATTGCTGTAGCGAAAAGTGACGGTAATTTCGATCAGGATGAGAAACTGGCTTCCCGCGAGATTGCTATTGCATTGGGCTTCGACCCTGCTGAATTTGGCCTCTGATCCGCATCCCTAAGGGTAAATTATGGTTTCAACACACATCGGTTTTCCGACTGAAACAGTCATTGTTTTTATCGCTCTTTCAGTCGGCGCCATCTTTATTGACCTGTTTATGCACCGACATGACAAGCCAATCTCCCTGAAGAGTGCGGCGCTCTGGTCCGTATTCTGGGTTGTAGTTGCGATGGCATTTGCCGGTTTCCTCTACATCCACCACGGAGCTGAAGTTGCCAGCCTGTTTGTGACAGGTTATGCGCTGGAGAAAGTGCTGTCTGTCGACAACCTGTTTGTCATGATGGCCATCTTCTCCTGGTTTGCCGTGCCGGACCGTTATCGCCATCGCGTTCTGTACTGGGGGGTCATTGGTGCCATTGTCTTCAGGGGCATCTTTGTTGCCATCGGTACGAGCCTGCTGAGCCTGGGGCCGTACGTTGAAGTCATCTTCGCTATTATCGTAGCCTGGACGGCGGTCATGATGCTTAAAAGTGGTGATGACAATGATGAAATTGAGGATTACTCCCAGCATCTGGCTTACCGCATGGTTAAACGTTTCTTCCCCATCTGGCCGAAGCTCAGAGGTCATGCTTTCCTGCTGAACCAGAAAGAAGTGGATGCCGAACTGGCGAAGCCGGAAAACAGCGATGTGACCATTGGTCGTGGTAAAAAGGCGGCACTGTATGCCACCCCGCTGTTCCTGTGTGTGGCCGTGGTTGAACTCTCGGATGTGATGTTCGCGTTTGACTCGGTACCGGCAATCATTGCCGTCAGTCGTGAACCGCTCATCGTCTATAGTGCAATGATGTTTGCTATCCTTGGCCTGCGTACTCTGTATTTTGTCCTTGAGGCACTGAAACAGTATCTGGTTCATCTGGAGAAGGCCGTTATCGTGCTGCTGTTCTTCATTGCGGCAAAACTGGGCCTGAATGCGACAGATCACATCTGGCACCATGGTTACAGCATCGCAGCCACAACCAGCCTGTATGTTGTACTGGCTGTTCTCGCTCTGGGTATCATTGCAAGTGTAATGTTCCCGGGCGAACCTGATTCTGAGGAAAAGGGGAGCTAATCCCCTTGAGCATTAACCCGAACAATTACTAATCGAAGAGGTTATTTATGAGTGTTTCTCTTTCCAAAGGCGGGAACGTATCCCTGAGTAAAACAGCACCGACAATGAAAAATGTCCTTATCGGTCTTGGCTGGGATGCGCGTTCAACTGACGGTCAGGACTTTGACCTGGACGCTTCTGCATTTTTACTGGCCGCTAATGGCAAAGTGCGCGGTGACGCTGACTTCATCTTCTACAACAACCTGGTGTCAGCTGACGGGTCTGTAACTCATACCGGCGATAACCGCACGGGTGAAGGTGATGGTGACGATGAGTCTCTGAAAATTAAACTGGACGCCGTCCCGTCTGATGTTGATAAAGTCATCTTCGTAGTCACGATCCATGATGCGCAAGCCCGTCGGCAGAGCTTCGGTCAGGTGTCTGGCGCATTTATTCGTCTGGTAAATGATGACAACCAGACTGAAGTTGCCCGCTACGATCTGACGGAAGACGCATCCACGGAAACAGCTATGCTGTTTGGTGAGCTATATCGTCACAATACCGAGTGGAAATTCCGCGCAGTCGGCCAGGGCTATGCGGGTGGTCTGGCATCTGTTTGTGCTCAGTACGGCATTAACGCGTCCTAAGAGAAAAGTAACTTTTCACTGGGCTGTTAAATCAGCCCTAATTCAACTGGTTGCAGGAGCTTAAAATGGCAGTTTCTCTCGTAAAAGGCGGCAACGTATCTCTGACCAAAGAAGCACCAACCATGAATGTCGCTATGGTTGGCCTGGGCTGGGATGCCCGTGTAACCGACGGTCAGGGTTTTGACCTTGACGCTTCCGTGTTTGCCGTAGGCGAAGACGGTAAAGTGCTGTCAGATGCACATTTCATTTTCTTCAATAACAAAACCAGCCCTGATGGCGCGGTAGAGCACCAGGGTGACAACCGTACCGGTGAAGGCGACGGCGACGATGAGCAAGTCAAAATCGATTTGACCAAAGTCTCAGCTGATATCAAAAAACTGGTGTTTGCCGTTACCATCTATGAAGCTGAAGCGCGTAAACAAAACTTCGGCATGGTGAGCAATAGCTTCATGCGCGTTTACAACAACGACAATGGCACAGAAATTGCCCGTTTCGATCTTTCTGAAGACGCTTCTACAGAAACCGCAATGGTCTTTGGCGAACTGTACCGACATGGGGCCGAATGGAAATTTAAAGCCGTAGGCCAGGGTTTCGCAGGTGGGTTATCTGCACTAGCAACCCAGCACGGCGTGAACATTTAATAAAAAAAATAAACTCAACCCGGTGCTGTCACCGGGTTTTTTTATAGGTGTTGGAACATGGCTAAGAAAAAAAATGATGGTTCAGGTGTAATATTACTTTTTGTTGTGACTTTTTTTTGTTTCTGCCGTTCCTGATATTCGGGACTTTCTTCTACCGAAAACTAAAAAGGAAATATTCATCAATCCCTAATATCCAGCGTGTATATGATATTGGTGTCCTGTTTAAAACATTAGGTGCTACTATCGCTGCTGTTATGGTTTCAGCTCTTTTCGTTCTGCAACTCTGCATTCTTCCTGTAAAATTTGTATCACCAGAAACATCTAAGTATATATCAATATTTTTATTCACTCCGCGAATTCAGATAATAAGTGCAACGCTCGGACATGATTGTGGAGAGTGTAGGAGGAAGGGTTAACTACCGAT
>NZ_CBFFRL010000149.1:0-12193 GCF_965644215.1 Phytobacter sp. V69 | reverse complement strand
ATACAGCTCAGCTAAGGTAAGGCTAATACAGCTAAGGACTCCACTGAACCCCACCGATTAAATCGCACCTTCCTTAGCGACGATGCCATCGCGCAATATATGCGCCTCGATTTTATTACCCTGGACGCAATGCTCTGCGTGGCACAAGCGCGGGAATTATTTCTGGCGAAATTAAACGATGACGATATTCCTGCCCACATATTTATTGAAGATAACGACAGGCTGGCAGGCATGGTGTCGGTACGGCGACTATTACAGGAGCAAAATACCGAGCAGCCTGTAAAAGCGCTGATGGTGTCCCACTTTCAGCACCTCGAACCGGATGATGAACGTGCTGACGTGGCAGAAAAGCTCGCCCATGGCGGTATCGACATGGTGCCGATTGTGGACAAGGGCAAACTGGTCGGCTGCCTGACCGAGCGCGAAATTGCGCATCTGCTGGAAGATGATGTCACCGAAGACGCCCAGTTGCAGGGGGCGACACTGCCGCTGGAAAAACCCTATCTGGAGATCAGTACATTCAGTTTGTGGAAGAAACGCGCGGTTTGGCTGCCGCTGTTGTTTGTGGCGGAAGCCTATACCAGCACGGTGCTCCAGCATTTTTCGGAGGCGCTGGAGTCCGCCATCGCGCTGGCGTTCTTTATTCCATTATTGATTGGTACGGGAGGAAATAGCGGGACGCAGATTACCTCAACGCTGGTGCGCGCCATGGCGCTGGGCGAGGTACATTTACGTGATTTGGGACGCGTGCTGCGTAAAGAAGCGACAACGTCGCTGATGATCGCCCTGACGCTGGGTCTGGCGGGCTGTGTGCGGGCATGGATGATGGGGATTGGTCCAGAGATCACACTGATTGTCAGCCTGACGCTGGTCTGTATTACCCTGTGGAGTGCGATTGTTTCGTCGATTATTCCGATGGTGCTTAAGCGCTGCGGGATTGATCCGGCGGTGGTTTCCGCGCCGTTTATCGCCACTTTTATTGATGGCACCGGGTTGATTATCTATTTCAAGATTGCGCAATATACGCTGGGGCTGGAATAACAATCGAAGACTGAAGGTTCAGACGTGGTTCGCACGTCTGAACCGTTTTTAATTACGTGCATAGATTCCCGGTTATTTACCCGAGAATTTCATTACTGCATCCGGGTAGCGCGCTCCGCTAATCACAATGTTCGCCTGCTCGATCTCATCCAGATCGGTCTGCTCAAGCGTTACGTTCAACGCGCCGATATTTTCCGCAAAGCGTTCTGTCTTGCGGGTGCCAAACAGCGGAACAATCCACGGTTTCTGCGCCAGCAGCCAGGCCAGAGCAACCTGCGCAGGCGTGGCGTTATGGCGTGTAGCAATGCGTTGCAGCAGCTTAACCAGGCGCTGATTACTGGCGCGCGCATCGGCGGTAAAACGCGGCGTTTGCGCCCGAATATCAGAACTGTCGAACACAGTCCCGGTTTCGATTTTTCCGGTCAGAAACCCCTTTCCGAGGGGGCTAAATGGCACAAAGCCAATGCTCAGCTCTTCCAGAACCGGTAAAATCTCGGCTTCCGGTTCGCGCGTCCACAAAGAATATTCACTCTGCAACGCGGCAATTGGCTGAACCGCATGGGCTTTGCGAATCGACGCCGCTCTGGCCTCGGACATGCCAAACCAGCGGACTTTCCCTTCGGCAATCAGGTCCTGTACCGTGCCCGCTACCTCTTCCATCGGCACGTCAGGGTCCACATGATGCTGATAATAGAGATCGATATAGTCCGTGCCTAAACGCCGAAGGCTCCCCTCAATGGACTGACGAATCTGTTCCGGTCGACTGTTCACGCCGCCGCGATGCTCACCGGTCTTCTGGTCGATATCCCAGCCAAATTTGGTGGCGATTTTGACCTTGTCACGAAACGGAGCAAGCGCTTCCCCGACCATCACTTCATTGGTCCACGGCCCGTACACTTCGGCGGTGTCAAAAAAGTCCATGCCGCTTTCCACCGCATGGCGAATCAGGGCGATCATCTCGCTGCGATCCGGCAGTTCACGCGCTTTCCCGTACCCCATCGCACCCAGTGAGAGTGCCGATACGCTAAGCCCCTGGCCTAAATGACGCTGGATCATATTCCCCCCTGCTCTCAGGCTGTCAGACGCGCCGCAAGCTGGCGCTGGAAATCGGAAATATCGTCTCTGTTTTTCCCCGCCACTTCATAAAACGCCAGCGGCGGCAGCCAGGTCATGCCGACGTACAGCGCGCTGGCCTTCATTGGCGTTAGCACGTCGTCCATGGAGCTTTTGATCAGTCCGTCGTGGGAATAGGTGTACTCGCTGGCCCCTGCGGTCGTCACCACCAGCAGCTCTTTTTCGGCCAGCGCGTTGGCGCCAGGACCAAATGCCCAGCCGTAGGTCCAGACTTCGTTCAAATACGCCTTGAGCGCAGGCGTCAGATTAAACCAGTGGGTGGGATAGAGAAAAACAATGCGCTCTTTCCCTTCACAGGCCGTCTGCTCGGCGGCGACATCAAACCGGGTTACGTCAGGGCCATACAGGGATTCCAGGTTTCTCACCGTCACGCCGGAAACCGTTTCGGCGGTCTCCTGTAGGGCTTTGATAACGCGGGATTGCTGCGGATAAGGGTGGGAAACAATAATCAGCGTGTTCATGTTATCTCCTGATGTGGTTATTCAATATCCTGCGCGATGCCTTCAACCAGCCAGCCATTGGTCTGCGCAGCGGCGTGGCGATAAGGAAGAATCTCCTGATAGTCCACGCTGGCATACCAGGCGCGGGCATCGTCAATGGAAGCAAACTGCAGCTTCGCCAGCGTGCCGTTTGGCGAAGCGCCTTCGACGGTTTCCGCCGCCCCAAGCACCAGTAATGTGCCGCCAAAAGCTTCCCAGGTGGCCGCGACGCGCTGCTGATAGGGCTGCATTGCCTCCGGGTGGTAAATGCGGGCATCAAAAATAAAAAATGTCGGTTTCTTCATCGCTCTCTTCGCCTCGTAATCCAGAAATGTTGACGCGCTACGGGGGAACGCCCCCGGAAGGATGTCATTATTACGCAGCCCATACGAAACATTAATGTCAGTAATGGTTGAATGATAAACAACTTAAAGTTAATAATCGCAACGTGATAACGGGTGGATATAACAGGAGTGGCAATGGATTTATCGCAGCGTGTGCGAGCCGTACTGTCTTTTGTCGAAACGGCGGATGCGGGAAGTTTTGCCGGGGCAGCGCGTATTCAGGGCATCAGTGCGGCGGCGGTCAGCAAGAATGTCGCCGGACTCGAGCAGGCGCTGGGCGTGCGGCTAATGAACCGCACCACCCGTAAGCTGAGTCTCACCGAAGAGGGGGTGGCGTTTCTTAAACAGGCGAGAATTGCCATTGATGCGCTGGATACCGCCGTTGATACCATCGTTGCGCGCAAGATGGAAACGGGCGGCCATGTCAAAATCTCCACCAGCGCCGCGTTTGGCCGATTGCAGCTTCTGCCGGTGCTCCCGGGGCTGCGTCAGCGCTATCCGGCATTGACTATTGAAGCTGACTTTGATGACAGAGTGGTCGACCTGGTACGCGATGGTTATGACATTGCGATTCGCGGCGGCCATATTGCCGACTCCTCGCTGGTATCCCGCCCGGTGTGTCGACTCAATCTGGTGCTGGTCGCATCAACAGCGTATCTGGAAAAACACGGCTGCCCGCGCAAGCCGGAAGATCTGAAAAGCCACAATTTGATTGCCCGGCGATTTCTGGGTGGAAAAGTCTCACCGTGGGGATTTCGCGATGAAGACGGTAGCCTCACCACCCTTGAACCCGATAATGCCGTAGTGACCATTTCGGCACCGGAGGCCCAGGTGCAGGCGGCCTGTCTGGAGCTGGGTATCGCGCAGGTCGGCGTTCACCATGCGCTGGCGCATTTGCAGTCCGGAGAACTCAAGGTTGTACTATTTGGCAGGCACGATCCCGGAAGCTACCAGATGGTGATTCAGTACCCGCACAGAGCGCTTATCGCCCCGCGCGTAACGGCCACTGTGGAGTATTTACTGGCGGCATTCAGACAGGATCCTTCGCTGCATTTTCCGCTGGAGCAGTTAGCTGATTTTCAGTGGCGGGAAGTGGGGAAATAAAAACGGGAGGACATCGGCGTCCTCCCGTTTTTCGTCATTCGAGTCGTGTGATTTATACCTGCTGGCTGCGCAGCATGGTGCAGAACGGGCAGTTACAGCCGCTCACCGGCGTGGC
Source organism: Phytobacter sp. V69 (assembly GCF_965644215.1). NCBI lineage: Bacteria > Pseudomonadati > Pseudomonadota > Gammaproteobacteria > Enterobacterales > Enterobacteriaceae > Phytobacter > Phytobacter sp. V69. The sequence continues at coordinate 7,976 of NZ_CBFFRL010000149.1, read as the reverse complement.
CGCGCAATTGCCAATCGGATTCACATTCGACATTCCCTGCGAACTGATGGCCTGATCATAGATAGCGAATTCCGCCCCGCGTACCTGCTGGCGGGTAAACTCAGCGGGATCTTTATCCTTCGCCTGAAACGCCATGGCACTACCGGAAACAACCGACAACGAAATAGCTACGATCTGACTGATTTTCATAGGGTAATGCCCTCAAAGGGAAGACGTCATGATGTTGAATCGCTGCGTGCTGGCAGCCTGCAACCGCCGTAGAGTGTTATAAAATAACATTCCGAAGCACAATGCAACGTCAACAATGTGACGAAATTTGAGCGGCTATCGGTTACTCGTCAAACCAGGATTCAACCGGATCCGGGTAATGGCTCCACGCGACCAGCCCTTCCAACATTTCCCGGTCGGTGAGCAGCGCACGATCCAGTGCCGCACGCAGCCTGGGTTCATCCATATCCATCCCGATAAATACCAATTCCTGGCGTGCATCACCACTGCCGTCTACCCAGTTGGCCATAATCGCGCTACGCGTTTCCTCATCCTGCGGCCATCGCTCTTTTGGGATACTGACCCACCAGCGCCCTGCTAAACCCTGACGGGCCACGCCGCCTGCCTGAGACCAGGAACCGGCATATTCCGCGCGGCTTGCCAGCCAGAAGAAGCCTTTTGATCGGACGACGCCACTCAGTTCATCCTGCATGACCTGCCAGAAGCGCTGGGGATGAAAGGGCCGGCGGGCGCGATAGACAAAGCTGCGAATGCCGTACTCTTCGGTTTCGGGCGTATGTTCACCGCGCAACTCTTTTAACCAGCCGGGAGCCTGCGCCGCCTGATCGAAATCAAACAGGCCGGTATCCAGTACTTCTTCAAGCGGTACCTGACCAAACTGTGAGGTAATGATCCGCGCTCTTGGGTTCAGGGAGCGCATGATGGCCATCAGTTTTGTACGCTGGCTTTCGGTAATCAGGTCGGTTTTATTCACTATCAGCACGTCGCAAAACTCAATCTGGTCGATCAGAAGGTCTACAACGTTGCGTTCATCCCCTTCCCCCAGTGATTCGCCGCGCGAATGGATGCTGTCCGTCGACTGGTAGTCATGCAGGAAATTAAAGCCATCCACTACCGTCACCATCGTATCCAGCCGGGCAACACGGGAAAGGCTCTGCCCTTCTTCATCATCAAAGGTGAAGGTTTCCGCCACCGGCAGGGGTTCAGCAATTCCCGTGGATTCAATCACCAGTTGGTCAAAGCGCCCCTCCTTTGCCAGGCGGTTTACCTCCAGCAGCAGGTCTTCACGCAGGGTGCAGCAAATGCAGCCATTGCTCATCTCAACCAGTTTCTCATCGGTGCGGGACAGCTCAGCACCCCCTTCCCTGACCAGCGCGGCATCAATATTCACTTCCGACATATCATTAACGATAACGGCCACGCGTCTGCCGTCACGGTTATGCAAAATGTGGTTCAGCAGCGTCGTTTTCCCTGCCCCGAGAAAGCCAGATAAGACGGTCACCGGCAGGCGGTTGTCATTTTTCACATTCATCGTGGTGTGTTGCATCGTTTATCCATCCTCTCAGCTCTGTATGCGTTACTTTGTCAAATCAACACAATTGCTATGTTATAACATAACAATTTAAGCCATCACCACCACAAATTGTGTTGTTAACGTGAAAGCGGTTAGCGAGAGGCGCAGACAAGCAGGCGTGACAAAAGGCCAGATGAGATTTGCGGAAACATACAGAAACTAAATAACACACGCTTCATTCATATTGTAAATGTTATCTTATAACATTCATTATTCGTCAGTTTTTCGTTTCATCCCTCGCGATTCTGGATTGACACGAACAGGGACGAAGAAACTGGAGAATATATGGTGCAAACACCCTCACCTGAGCCATCGGCTCGGGTCAATTCACTGTGCCAGCGTCTGCTGATTACCCAAACCTGTTTGTACTGCATTCTGGCACCGGCCGGGGCAGTGTATCTGTTCCTGCAATTCTTCTCCGGGGGCGGTTTTTGGCTCTGCGTCATGCAACTGATCCTGTCAGCGACCGGCATCGCACTGGCCTTTGTGGAAAATTCGCTGCGCTGTCATGGGCTGGTGGTAAACGTACCGCAGCCGGAAGGTCCGCCTGCGCCAACGCCGTCCCGCCGTATCCTGCCCGCCGGGCTACAGGCATGGCTTAACCATTTCAGTCAGCATCTGCTGGTCACCGTTGTTTTCGTTCTGCTGGCTACGGTGTTTGCCATTGCCAACCTTGTCGCCGCGCCGCCAGTGACGGACACCCACACGCCCGATCTGATGGTTATTGGCCTGTTCGTGGTGCTCAGTTTTACCCTGCTGGTTGTCGAGCGCATGCTCAGCTTTAAGGCCATACGCGCCATGCAGCATCAGCGTGAACATGTTGGGCTGGCACGCATTATGCTCAGCGTTATGCTGTTAATAACCGCTGCGCTGATGACTGAGACAGCCTCGGTGCTGCTGGCGCTGTGGCTGATCAAACTCGCCAGCCTGCTTACGCTGCTGGTGGCGCTGGAATATCTGCTACGCACGTTCGCCTCCCTGGTCGACCCCCTGCCCGCAGACAATGCGCCGCGCTTTCTGACCCGCAGTTTTATCATCGCGCTTTATCAGTGGCCGCCGCGCCCGCTGGCCTTTGTGCTGGATACGCTAAAACAGCGCTTCGGGGTTGATATCCGCCAGATTCAGGCCTTCCGCCTGATTGGACGTCGGGTACTTCCGGTGACCTGCGCCATGGCGGTACTTGGCTGGTTGCTCAGCGGCCTGACGGAAGTCCAACTGCATCAGCGCGGTATTTACGAACGCTTTGGTCGCCCGACAGCGGTGCTGTCGCCCGGTTTGCATGTGGGATTACCCTGGCCGTTCGGACGCGTGATTGCCGTTGAAAACGGTACGGTGCATGAATTGCAGCTTGGCGATATCGCCGACAGCAAACAGAGCCAACCAGAAGCAGACAGCGCCGAAGGCCCGGCGCCGCAGAGTAGCTGGCGGCTTTGGGATAATAACCATACCGCCGATCAGTCGCAGGTGATTGCCAGCACGGCCTCCGCCAGCCAGAACTTCCAGATCGTAAATATGGATATCCGCCTGATCTGGCGCGTCGGCTTAACCGACAGCGATGCGCTCCGCAGCCAGTATCAAACGGAAAGTCTGCCCACGCTGATTCGCAGCATTGCCCGCCAGGTGCTGGTCAAGCAGTTCGCCAGCGAGCAACTCGATGCGCTACTCACCGAGCAGCAGGCCACCCTCGCGACCACGCTAAACCAGCAAATTCAGCAGCGGCTGAACGCGTTACATACCGGCGTGGAGCTGCTGTTTACCCGCATTGAAGCCATCCATCCGCCGAGCGGAGCGGCAGACGCCTGGCACGGCGTCCAGGCCGCGCAGATTGCCGAAAACGCCCTGATTGCCCGTGAAAAAGGCTATGCCGCGAGCGTGGTGAGCGAAGCGAAAAATCAGGCCCTCACCCACATTAATGATGCCCAGGCAAAGGCAGCGGAGAATCTGGCGCAGGCCCGGTCTGCTGCCACCCTGTTCGCCGCCGAACATCAGGCATGGCAACAGGCGGGCGATGCGTTTGTCACCGAACGGCGCTACCAGATCCTCAGCCAGACCCTGGCCCATACGCCGCTGCTGATTCTGGATAGCCACCTTCAGGGCGCAAACCAACCGGTACTGGATTTTCGCCAGTATCCCGCATTATCCGACAGCACCGCACCGCAGAAGGCCAGCGCCAAATGAAGATCCACGCGATAACCTCAACAAACACACTTTCAAAAGTCGGTGAGAAACAAGCCCCATTCCCCTCGCCCAAAGGCCGGACAGGCACGCTGCGTATTGCCATTGCGCTCGGTCTGGTGCTGCTGGCGATTCTCACGGCCAGCCTGCTGGAGGTACGCGCAGGGAGTGCCACGGTGGTGACCCGCTTTGGCAATCCGGTACGGGTATTGCTTGATCCTGGCCTCGCGTGGCGGCTTCCGGCCCCGTTTGAAACCCCGCTGGATGTCGATTTACGTATCCGTTCCACCTCCAGCGGCCTGCAGGATGTTGGCACCCGCGATGGCCTGCGCGTACTCGTTCAGGCATGGGTTATCTGGAAAGTGAAACCCGACGATAGCCACGTGCTGCGTTTTATTCGTGCCGTGCAGAACCAGCCGGATGAGGCCGCTCGCCAGATTCGCACCTTTATTGGCTCGGCGCTGGAAACCACCACCGGTAACTATGCGCTGGCGGATATCGTCAATGTTGACAGTAAACAGTTGAAAATCGTCCAACTGGAACAGCAGCTCCAGGTACAGCTCCAGTCACAGTTGCTCAATAGCTACGGGATTGAAGTGGTACAGACCGGCATTGAACGCCTGACGCTTCCTGCGGTGACGCTTAATGCGACCGTCGACAGAATGCGCGCCGAGCGTGAAACCATCGCCACCGAGCGCACCGCCGAGGGCAAGCGCCAGGCGGCAGAAATCCACGCCACCGCCGACCGTGACGCACGTATTCTGGAAGCGGATGCCGCCGTGAAAGCCGCGGCCATTACCGCCGATGCCCAGCGCGATGCGGCAGCGATTTACGGCAAAGCCTGGGCCAGCGATCCACAGCTATATACCCTACTCCGCTCGCTGGATACGCTGAGCACCATTGTGAACGGCAACACCCGAATGGTGTTACGAACCGACGCCGAACTGTTCCGCACCCTGGTGCAGGGGCCGGGCGATGCGCCAGAGGCTAAACAGCCATGAGACCCGTCCCGCTTAACCGCACGCCATGGGGGCAATCGTATCGCATCGCCTTCTTTGCGCTCTACGCCACTGCCCTCTTCGCTGCGGGCGCATGGTTATTTTCCTGCATTCACCAGGTGACACCGGACAGCCGAGCGGTGGTCTTTCAATTCGGTAAAGCCACGCGCGTTGTGAATGCCGGTTTGCTGCTCGCCTGGCCCCATCCGATCGATCGCGTGGAATTGGTCCCGGCGGCAGAACGGATTCTGGAACGTGATGTGCTGATCATGCGCCGTAACCAGCAGCTGGAGCAGGTTAACAGCTGGGAGCGCGACGGGGATGCGGGCGCAGGCGCGGGCTATCTGCTGACGGGGGATGCCGGAGTGGTGCAACTTGACGTGCGCATCTTCTGGCGCGTTAGCGACCCGGTCCGCTTTGCGCTACAGCAGCCGCACATCAATCCGCTGATTGACCGCCTGACCGAGCGGGCTGCTGCCATCGTCTGCGCCGGACGTGACCTGGACACCATCCTGGTGGCAAGGCCGGAGATGCTGCAAAACGATCAGCACGCCGCCGAGGAGCGCACCCGTCTGCGAGAGGATTTCAAACAGGCTCTGTTACGGAGTCTGGCGGATATGTCAACCAGCGATAATGATCCCGGCATCACCATTGAGCGTGTGGATATCTCGTCTTCGTTACCCACCAATGCCGTCGCCGCGTTTAACGCCGTTCTCACGGCCAGCCAGCAGGCGGACCAGGCGGTTGCCGCTGCCCGCACCGATGCCACATTACGCATGCAGCAGGCGCAACAGCAGGCCGACCGCGTGCTCCAGCAGGCGCAGGCCAGCCGTGAGGAGACCCTCGCAAAAGCGCGCGTCGATACTCAAACCATTCTGCAACTGGCGCAGGCCCAGCGTGATGGCAAAGACGGAGGGCTGTTGCAGCGCCTGTGGCGTGACAAAATCACCCGGATTCTGGCTCAGGCCGGACAGGTGATTACCGTCGCGCCGGGCGATGACAGCCGCCTGATCCTCCAGGGCCTTGCCGCCCAACCCTCTCCACCGCCAGCAAGCGAGCAAAAACCATGAGTCATTCATGCGGGCATGGTCATGTTCATTTTAGCGGTTCCCTGCAAACGCCAGCGGAACAACGCCGGATGTCGCGCCAGCTCACGCTGGCGATGCTCACCATCGGCCTGCTCATTCTAAGCCTGCTCTGGCGGGCGATGGCCCCCGAGCAGCCGGCAATCAGCGATATCCTGGCCGGGGTTGCCTGGCTGCTGGTTGCGCTGCCCGTGCTGCGTGCCGGCTGGCATAGCCTGCTCCATCCGGATCTGCATGGCGTTACCGACCTGCTTATCGTGCTGGCGATGCTCGGTGCGTGGGCACTGGGGGATTTGATGACCGCGGCGCTATTGCCGGTGATCATGATTTTCGGCCATATCCTTGAAGAGCGCAGCGTAATGGGAACCCGCCAGGCCATCGCTGGTCTGAGCAAGCTGACCCACAGTCGGGCCCGGCGCGTACGGGCAGACGGTACGCTGGAAAACATCACCAGCCACCAGTTGCAGACGGGCGATGTTGTCGAAGTACGTCCTGGCGATCAGCTTCCCGCCGACGGGCGCGTCTTGTCAGGGCAGGCCAGCCTGGATGTCGCTTCCATTACCGGTGAATCGCTGCCGGTGGAAACCGCACCGGGGATGTCCGTATTTGGCGGCACGCTCAACCTGAACGGCCTGCTGCGGGTGGAGGTCACGCACACCGGTGAGCACTCTACGCTTGGCAAAGTGATCGCGCTGATGAAAGACGCGGAGCAGGCCAAACCGCCGATTACGCGCATGCTGGAACGCTATGCCGGCCACTATCTGATCCTGGTGCTATCGATTGCCGCCACCACCTGGTTTTTAACCCTGGATAGCCAGGCGATGCTGGCGGTGCTGGTCGCCGCCTGCCCGTGTGCACTGGTGCTCTCGGCCCCGGCCACCGCCATGGCGGGGATTGCCGTCGCCGCCCGCCACGGCATCCTGATACGTAACGCCGCGTTTCTCGAAGAGCTGGCGGATGTCGATGCTGTTATCGTCGACAAAACCGGCACCCTGACTCAAGGGCACTTACGGCTTGTCGATGTGGTGCTGGCAACCGCACGCTCGCGCGAATCCGTATTGCAACTGGCCGCCGCGCTTGGGGCCACCAGCACCCATCCGGTCAGCCAGGCACTGGCGGACGCAGCATCACCGCAGACTGAGCTCAACGATATCGAAGAGATTCAGGGATTAGGGATTACTGCCTCCGCCCCGTCGGGACAGGTGTTGATGGGACAAAAAGCGCTGTTTGACCGCCACCAGATAACCGTTACGCCGCTGCCTGCACACGACGGCCCGGTGGTGGGAATTGCCGATGCGGGCGTTTTCCTTGGCTGGTGTCTGCTGGACGATACCCTGCGCCCTGAGGCGGCCGAGGCCATGTCCACTTTGCGAGTTCTGGGCATCGACAGACAATTGCTGCTTACAGGCGACCGCGTGGCGGCAGCACAGCGGGTGGCACGGGGAGTTGGCATGAGCGAGTTTATCGCCGACGCGCTGCCCGGTGAAAAATTACGCCAGGTACAACAGGCCGTTGAGGAAGGCTGGCGACCGCTGGTCGTTGGCGATGGCATTAACGATGCGCTGGCGCTCAAAGCGGGTGCCGTGGGCGTCGCGATGGGCGGAAATGGGGCTGACATCGCGCTGGCCTCTGCCGATGTGGTGCTGACCGGCAGTGACTTACGCCGCCTTGCCACCGCCATCCGCCTGAGCCGCCGATGCCGGGCCACGCTACAGGTTAATGTGTTCATCGGCCTCGGCTGGACGGTAATGATCGTCATCGCCGCCGCCATGGGGCTACTCGGCGTTGCGGGCGCGCTGGTGGCGGCGATACTGCATAACCTGAGCACGCTGCTTGTGCTGCTGAATACCGGGCGCTTACTCCAGTTTGATGACCGGGAAACACAACCGTCTCAGGCGCAGGATAACGTCATTATCTCGCCAGATAGCCAGCAAAATCGCTGAGCGTAATAAGCGCCTGCGTCACGACCTTTTACTCCATCACAGGGGCGTGACGGAGGCGTAGCGTAACGCACTTATTTTCATCGCGACGACGGCAATCCCTCAAATATCCTCACGATTAAATGGCGGATTCAACTCCGAAGTGCAACGCTAAGCCGCCAATCTTAGCTCTGCAAACACCACAGACGGTTGCCTG
>NZ_CBFFRL010000148.1:0-12206 GCF_965644215.1 Phytobacter sp. V69 | reverse complement strand
ATTCAGGCAACCGTCTGTGGTGTTTGCAGAGCTAAGATTGGCGGCTTAGCGTTGCACTTCGGAGTTGAATCCGCCTTCTGGTGGATGACGAACTCCGTAAGGCCAAGACGGATAATATGCTGACGGAAACCATCGACAGTGAGCGCACAATCCGCCAGGCCGAACGTTTCTTTATTGACAGCAATATGATCCTGAACCTGCCCGATTTTGTCAGCTTTATCTTTACGACAAAAACACTACCTTCTGCCTCACTGATTTCACCGATAAAGGTCAGAAAGCGTCAGCTAAAAATCTTTTCGGTTTCCCCTGATATTGCCGCAGCGGCAGCCACGATGAAGATAATGCTGGATTTTGGCGAGGATGATAAACCAGCCATGCCGGATGTGATGACAACGCACCCGGCTTTTTTCTTCGACGAAAGCGAAGTAAAACCGGTAAAACCGAAACCTGATGATGAAGAACACCTGTCCCCGCTGGATTTTTAAGGAGCGGTTATGCTGATTTCGTCCTTTCACGAGCGCCAGACGCGTAACAACGAAAAAATAAAACAACTGCTGAACTTCCTGAAAGAAGAAACCTACAGTGATTTTAAAACGCTGATGCAGTTATTTGGTTTCCGGGATCATAAGTCGCTTTATTCGCTGCTGGCAAAAACGGAGCGAATGGGGTTAATCCAGAAGCATATGCTTGAATCACGGACAATCAGGATTTCATTATGGGGGATCACCAGCGACGGGCTGGCGGTGGTATTAACCCCGAATGATAAAATCTTTCCTGCGCGGTTTGAACCATCAAAAATCACCGGCTGGACGCTGGAGCACCATCTTGATAATCAGGCCGCCAGGCTTATTCTGGAGAAAAAAGGTGCTTCGGGATGGATTAACGGCGACCGGACCACTTTTATCAGCCAGTATCAGGTGAAACATCGCCCGGACGGGTTACTGACCCTGCCTGACGGTAACGTTATTGCCATTGAAACCGAGCGCCGCCTGAAAACCCGGGCCCGTTATCAGTCGATCATGGCAAACCACCTGCTGGCACGTACCCGCAAGCAGTGGATTTACGTTTTTTATGTTGTGCTCAATCCACAGAAGAAGCGTGCGCTTGAACTGCTGTTTGACAGCATCAGGCATGTCATCATCAACCATCAGCATGTCCCGCTGGAAGAACGCCACCGTCGGGTGTTTCGCATTTATACCTTTGATGAACTGAAACACCTGTCATTAGGCAGCTATACGTAAGCTTTTACTCAGGCCATCGTGATGGCCTCACCGGCCTGGCGGCGATATCGCCAGGCCGGAATTTTTTTTATTCCACTGCGAGGCGCAGACTGTTCGGTACTCGCTGTGCTGCGTTCCGCCTCAGTCTGCGCCTTGCAGCGTTGCCGGTTAAAAACCATTTAACAGCATTCCCTTGCGGTTGTCCGGCTCAGGCCTCAGAGTTTATCCATCAGATAACGATGCGCTTTAGAGGCTGCGCTGGCCGCTTTGAAAATATAACGCTTGTCGTTTTTCAGCGCTTTCAGCCAGGAAGCAATATAGCTTTCATGCTGTACCTCTCCCTCAATCCCCAGATCCGCCATCAGAAAGGCACTTCCCAGCTCCGCCACCAGTTCTTCCTCTGCATAATCCGTACTGCCAAACTTCCCTTTCATTTCACGGTTCAGGCGTTTTTTGCCCCCGCTCCAGTGAACCAGCTCATGCAGGCCGGTAGCGTAGAAGTTAGCCGCATCCGAAAACAGATGGCGCTCCGGTAACCAGACGTCATCAGTTGATGGGATGAAAAAGGCGTTTTGTCCTTTCTCTATGATGTTCGCGCCGCTCTTCCTGAACAGATTTTCAGCCTGCGGAACCGGGTCAAAGGTTGCTTCCGGGCTGACTGTGTCAGTTATCAGGGGCAAACCGTCGATTTGCTGAACGTTAAACACGGTGAAAGTTTTCAGCATCGGGATATGCTCAATGTCTCCGGCGGCGTTTTCCTTCTCCATGGTGGTGTAGAAAATGGCTGTTGTGCCATGTTGACCCTCGCGAACCTGTCCACCTGCTGCCTGAGCCTGTTTGTAGGTCATCCAGCGTGAATCGCTGAACCCCTGTTTTGATGCACTGCTCCACAGCAACATGATATTCATGCCACTGTAGGCTACGCCGGTGGCGTAATTGGATGGCAGACCAGACATGCCGGATACACGCTGCCACGGGCAGGACCACGGTTTTACACCGGCTTCCAGCGCTGCAATGATGTTTTCGGTAACTGTCTGATAAATATCCTTTCTGGTTTTAGAAAATTTCGTTTTTGAGGAGCCTGACGGGTCCAGCGGGGATACGCTGGTTGCCGCTGCGGTGTTAGGGGCGCTTGTCCGGGTGGTATGCAGGGAAATAGTCATGATTTTTCTCCGTCAGTGTGTGATTTTCGTCTTCGTATCGCCTGACGGTTCGCTTTCCCGGCATCGTTCTGTCCTGCAAGGGCGCAGCATGCGTGCCATTTACCCTTGCGGGACGGGTTGTGTTGGGAAACGATTAGCCGGAAGCCGATAGAGGAACGAAAAGCGCACAGGAGAACAACTGCCCCTGCATAGCCGGGCGTAGCGCCCCTTACTTCGCAGTGGTGAAAAGTAGATTGGTGGTGTTGAGTCTGGGGCCTGCACTGACAGGGACTTCATGTAGGTGTTAGCATGCTTTCCTGCCGGACGAGACGATCCTGCTAACCGGGGGCGGTTTGTTCTTAAATAGTCTCGCTCCGGCATCAATTACTGCCTGTTCCGGGCTGTCTCTGTATTGAACGCAGAGTACAGTCAGTCAATCCACCACCACTCTAATCCGGCGGGACAGATTTCTTAAGCAACCCACAACGTTGTAACTGGGGCACCCGGGAGTAGCGAGAGGCCCCAGCTTGCTACGCAGCGGTGACTATGGTTTTGGAGCATCGTCAGTTGTGCTTCTGGTACATATAAGAGACAGTCTTACTCGCTAGCGACTCGCGCCACCTCCACTTAAGTAATAAGTCTAAAGTTTCGTAATTATCTTATTGCCAGATTGACCAAACCCATAACATGAGTAACATTTGTAAATGTTCATACAAGCGCAGTGCCTATGCAACTGAGGGCGGTAGCGTGGGTCGAGGTCTCACTTGCTAAGTGGGAAGCCAATTGGCTATCACCTTCGAGCCTGTTCTTAGAGGCAAGAGATTGAAACGTGCTATCCGGTTAGTCCAGATCATAGCTGGACCAAATTCTGGATTAGGTCCAATAAACTATATCAACTAGAAAGATGTTTTTTATAGCATGAGGTTTTGTTTATGCACGTCATTTACGGAGAAACTATTAACGATGTAATAATGAAACTCCTAGAAAAAGTGCTTAATGAAGGAGTTCGTATTTCGACAAGGAATGGGGATGCTATAACTATTTATGATGTTAGTATGATCTTACGAAACCCTAGATCAAGGCATTTAAGTTTAGCGGGTCGAAAAAATAATATATTTTCCACATTTGCTGAAGCTATATGGGTTTTTTCTGGCGACAACAGAATTAAACCATATCTAAATTTTTTTTTACCAAGAGCGCCTAAATACTCAGATGATGGTGTCATTTGGCGAGCAGCTTATGGGGAAAGACTATACGCTCACGGGCAACTTGAAAATGTCGTGCAACAATTCAAAAAAGAAGGAATATTTACAAGAAGAGCAGTCATTAGCTTATACATGCCTGACAGAGATACGAATGAAAGCCTCATAAAAGTATACAACATAGAACATAGTGTTGATATTCCTTGTAATAACTTAATTCATTTCTTTATCACTCCTGACAAAAATTTAAACATTAAAATAGTTCAAAGAAGCGGCGATCTAATATTTGGAGTGAGCAATATAAATCTTTTCGAGTTTAGTTTACTTCAAGAGATAGTACTTTCAATATTACAGAGGGAAGTTGATAGCGAGATTAAACTGGGATACTTACACCAGTCAGTAACAAATCTTCATATATATGATGATAGAGTAGGACAAGCCAATGAAATATACAAAAGAAAAGAAGAACAAATGACAGATTTGATAAACGATGATGAAATATCATTCCCTCCATCATTACAAAATATAAAATCATTATTCTGTGATATAGTTTCATTCCTTGGAAGAATAATAACAGAAAATGAACATAAAATAGACACAATAGATATGGAAACCGAAAATCTAAAAAAAATATTTATTAAACACTTTGTAGAAACTGAAAGGAATTTACTTTGGGGATATGCAGAAGCAGCTCTATCATATATTTTCCAGGAAAGGTTCAACCAACCAATAGTGTTAAAAACTAAGTTAAGCAATGATTTCAATCTAAGCATAACTTCTAATTATTTTAATAATTCTAATAAGGACCGTCTATGAAAATTGCATTCATGGGCATATCGGGTAGTGGAAAAGACTTTCTTGCCAATTATCTGATATCCAACTATGGATTTATTAGATTATCATTTAGCGATCAACTCAAAAAATTGGCCAATTATATTTATCCTTGGATGGAAAAGGATTACCCCCCTGAAAATAAAATGTTACCACTCAATATAACCTTACCTACCGGCGACTTTATCAGCCATTCACCACGAGATATATGGCTGAGCTTAGACAGCCTAAGGAAAATTGAAGAAAAAATATTTATTAGAATGCTATCAGAAGAGTTGAAAACTTTAGAGAAAAATGGAGGCTTGAATAAAAATATAATAATTACTGACATAAGATCAAATGAAGAATTCGCATGGTGTAAGAACAATCAGTTCACTATAGTACATATAGACCGGGAAAATAACAATTATAAAAAATACGAAATCGACAAGTATGTCACTAAGAATAAAACAAAATCAGAATATCATTTTGACAACAATGTGAACGGAATTGATAGTTTTAAAAATTTCTTCGAAAAGGTATTATTAAGTGAACAGTAAAAACGATCAACTTTTTTGTAATGTCAGAGAAATGAAAATTAAAACCGCTAAACCTATCTTGAATGAAGCTGTTATCAGGGAATGGTTTTATCATCAACGAGAGAGGACATCCATATATTACAAGAAAGAGATACTTAACCTTCCGCCATATTGGACAGACGACAAAATATTGAGAAACTATAAATTTGTAAATACTAAAAGAACATGGGACAAAGAAACAAAATGGTTATTGAAAAATATAACAAACAACAATAAATTAACTTATGAAAATAAAATACTCAATTCATTTTTATTTAGAGTAATAAATAAAAGCGATACATTAAATGAACTTGATGCGCCCTTTGATTTCACAAAAATGACTATTCGCGACATCAATGAAAAGATCAGAGAAAAGACCATAAATATATCATTAAAAAAACCAGGCTATGTATTTTTTAGTGCGGCCTATATTCTAGGAGGTCCGAAGTTTAACTTCGGAAAATACTTAAAAAATATAGAGGGAATACCGGAAAATGATATGGTAATTAGAATGATAAAATTTGTTTATTATAACCAAGATAAAATCGTTAATGGTGTAAAATCATCAGGAAATCAGTTCGAAGTTTTTGAACATTTAAAATCATTCTCAGGGATTGGGGATTTTCTAGCATATCAAATTTTCATAGATCTGACATACATACCCAACTTTCCGTTTACAGAGTTGAACTTTGTTATTTCAGGCCCTGGTTGTGAAAGAGGAATTAATTGGATCTTTTCTAATAGAGATGGAATGAATAGCGAAGAGTGTTTATTCTGGTTCACTATAAACCAAAATAACATCGCTGAAAAGTATAGTGAAAATTGGAACATGGATGAAATATTCCATTTCCTGCCTAAAGAAGAAAGAGTTTACACTTTAATGGACATGGAAAACAGTGGTGCATGCGAGATAGATAAAAGATGCCGAACTAAATTTAACAATAAAAGACCTAAACAAAAATATCATTATCAAAGCAATAATATAGAATTATTTTATAATTAGCAAATTACAAAGGATTTAAAAATGGTTAAAGAAATTAAGAAAAATGTTTTTGTTAGCCATCATCATAAAGACGACGCGAGTGTTGATGGAGTTTCTCGTTTAGCTGCAGCAAAAGGTTATCATTTACGCAATAGTTCTATTAGAATGAAACCTGAAAACCAGCGACGAGTTGAGGAAAAAAAACTTAGTGACCGAACGATTGCACGTTTACTTAGAATGAAAATGAGGTGGGCTAGTCAAGTTATAGTTGTTATCGGGAAAGAGACACATACCAGACCTTGGGTAAACTGGGAAATTCAAGTAGCTCATCAACTTGGAAAACCAATCATAGGTGTATATGAAAATGGGTTAAAAGGCGATGTAAAACTACCAGAGAATCTCGAAAAGTATGCAACCTCTATAGTGGCCTGGAGAAGTGATGCCATTATCAACGCACTAGAAGGTAAAACTTCCTTTGAAAAACCTGATGGTACGGATCGTGATAAAGTTCAAGGTGGAAATGTCGTATGCTAATTGACCCCAACTCACACCTTTATGTTTATGCAATAACGAGAGACTTTGGTTTTGCACCTAATCCATTTCATGGAAGTTGTACCTTGGCAACATGCAAACCTGGAATTAGAAAGTCGGCTAAAGTGGGTGATTGGATACTCGGAGTTGGTGGAGCTAATTTAAAATTAGCTAAAAAAAAATGTATCCTATTAATGAAAGTTTCAGAAAAAATTAGTTTCAATGGTTATTGGGAGGATACCAGGTTCTCTCTCAAAAAACCGGCTAGAAATGGTAGTCATGTACAAATTCTGGGCGATAATATCTACCATCAAAATGAAAACAATGAATGGATACAAGAAGATTCTCATCATAGCAATGCTGATGGTTCATTTAACATGACAAATCTTGAACGAGATACTAGCTCTAATAACGTGTTGATTTCAGATCATTTTTTTTATTTCGGTAATAAAGCGATTGAAGTAGACTTAGACTCAATTGAATATCACAGAATTAGAAACTATAAAAAAATCCCTTTAAATTCGACTATACCAGCCATTGATCTTATAAAAAAAATAGAATTTGATTTTCGTAGTGATAAAAACTCAGTTATATCTGACCCATGTAATTTTTCTGATTTCTATAAACGTGTAGATCAGGGAACTGGAGAACTTTACTAATAAGTACATATATTATTTTCTCCATATTGTTTAGAGCAGGTGTGAAATAAATTTGGTAGACTGTCGTAACTTTCCCTTATCTCTCGAACTTGCTAAGTTGAAGGAACATCAGGTCTAGAATGAGCAAAACGTTACAATTTTTCCGCGTGTTTCCTAAAGTATCTATTGTCCAATGCGTAGTTATCCGTTTTATTAAAGAGAAAAAGTGTCTTACCCAAGACTTCGATTGAACTAATTTTATAAATTGTTCTTGTTACTTCGAATACAACAAAATCAAATGTTTTTCCGAATACGTAAGTTTTTAAAAAAATAAAATTTTAATTTTTAAAAATGGAGATTTTTATGAAACTTGAAAAACTAATCTTAAAGAACTTTCGTGGCTACCATGGAGAACATAGCATTGACATTAACTCACTAACTGCATTAGTTGGTCGTAATGATGTTGGTAAAACAACTATCTTAGACGCACTTGGTGTCTTCTTTGAACATAAACTATGTAAATATGATGTCACCGATAAATGTGTCGATAGCGTGGAAAATGAAGACGTGTCAATTGGCTGTATCTTTTCAGGAGCTGATATACCTATAGTTTTGGATGCCACATCTATAACTAACCTTAAAGAAGAATATTTATTAAATAGTAATGGAAAGCTGGAAATATATAGAGTATTTGCAAAAGGTAAGGGATCTGGCAGCGTTCAAGCTAAATGTATGGCTCCCTCAGCAAAAGGCGCGAAATCTTTACTTGCTAAAAAAAATGATGAACTTAAAGTAATTGCCGAATCTATTGGTGTTGACGGAGCTGATAAAAGGTCCAATGTTAGTTTAAGACAAGAAATTTACAGGAAAATTTGAGATTTAAAGCTTAAAGAAATCTTCGGTAAATTAAATGCTGAGGAGGGCAAGGTTATTTGTGAAAAAATATATGATAAACTCCCTCACTTTGCATTATTCCGCGCAGACAGGCCGAGTACCGATGAAGAATCAGAAGTACAGGACCCTATGAAGTCAGCGGTTCAAACAGCATTGCAGAAGATTGACATTCAACTTGAATCCATTAAAGAAAGCGTAAAAGAACATGCAGTTGAAGTGGCTGAAAACACAATTAAACATTTACATGATATATCTCCTAATCTTGCTGCCGGGTTAATCCCAAAGTTTAAAGTGGAACCTAAGTGGGAAAATATTTTCAAGCTAACATTGGAAGATGATAGAGGAATAGCTATCAATAAACGTGGTAGTGGTGTTAGACGTTTAGTCCTGATTAGTTTTTTTAAAGCGGAAGCAGAAAGATTGCAAAAAGAATTCCCAGATAAAGGAGTTATTTATGCAATTGAAGAACCTGAAACATCTCAACACCCATCTAATCAAAGACTTCTTATTGATGCATTTCAAGAATTAGCAAATGCTGATAAATGCCAAGTATTGATTACCACCCACGTCCCTGCACTTGTGGAAAAGATACCTACAGAGTCTCTACGCCATATAACCCGAACACTCGATGATGGTTTAGAGGTTAAAAATGGTAATGATGATGTGCTAAAGAACATAGCGAATGATCTTGGCGTATACCCTGATAGTAGGGCATCTGTTCTTGTATGCGTTGAAGGCCCTAATGATATAAACTTTTTAAAGAATATCGGTAAAATTTATCTCGACCAAGGTGTTCCAAATGTTCCTGATATGATAAATGATCCGCGTATAGTTTTCATTCCAATGGGGGGACATACTCTTAAAGATTGGGTTAATAATAATTACTTAAAAATTCTAAATAAACCTGAGGTTCACATCTATGATAGAGATGTTGCCATCCCTCCTCAGTATGAAAAAGAATGTAAGTCAGTAAATGCTAGAAATGATGGTTCCATAGCATTCATGACTGTAAAAAGGGAAATGGAAAATTATTTACACCCTGATGCTATTCAGGCGGTGTTTGGTGTAAAAATAACCATAAATGATACGACAGATGTATCAACAGAGGTATCTGCTTTAACACGTTATAATGAAAGTAAAGCGAAGAAGAAGATAAATAAATTTGCTACAGCAAAAATGAGTTATCAAATGCTCACTGCAAGTGATGCAAATGGCGAGACATTAACTTGGTTTAATGTGTATTAGCTCAGACTTGATCTGGCACTTTTGATACCCCGAACCAGACCTGATATGACAGTAGGTACTCAATCGTCACGGGGTAGAATTGGGCTTACACTCGCAGCCCATCCACACTTGCCGCTGGCAGGTGCATCGCTGTTTTAGTGCATGTTTCGATGCAGTCAATGATGGATTCGCGTGGCCCGCTGCGCCAGTCTACGCTGGCGTAGAAGGAATCAAGCACCGTATTCATATTTTCAGCACTTTCAAAGGCTCGAATGAGATAGTAGCAATCGGGATCATGCAGAGAGTTACCAAACGCCACGACATCAATTCCGTGGCGTTGATGAAGAGGAACACTGATTTCCTGCATGATAGTGTGAAAAGCAGCCCCGGAGCCTTTGTGCAATGTGTATTGCAGTATCTCGACTGTTTTTTTCATCAATACTCTTCCGATATTGGCTTCACGCGAAAAGCCGATTGTCCGATTTCATTGTGTTCTAAAGTGTTACCCAGTCAGATCAAGTCTGAGCTAATACATTTAATGCTATATATGCGAGATTATAAGATTTTGGAGCCGCAAGTGCGGCTCTTTCTTCATATTATAATGATTGCTCTGCATATCGTCATCGTCTCACAACGTTTTCCTTGTACTTCGGCTCTGCTGCTACTTATACAAATTAAAAGGCTACTATGTGTACGGGCTTTTGCACAGACCGACATATCAGATTAGGTTTAGGCTCAGTACCGCAAGAGTGCCAAAGCAAGTCTAAGCTAATACATAAAATGATAATGGAATTTAAGTATTTTTCAGCAACGTTTTACTAATCGAAAAAGTCCTCTCAAAATCATGGCGATAGCTTGGTCCACATGCGGAGTCTGTGCTAGCACAGTATTTTCTTCCTCAGTGAGTCCGTTATTAAGATCCTGGAAAGAGAAACCAGAAAATTCGTCCCGACCTCTCCAGTTGCGTTGCTGCATTCCGTCAGATGCCACAATATTCAGAGACTCGGTGATATCTTTTGCACATCCACCAAAGCCCCCCATAATGAAAAGGGGTTGTTTAGCACGAAGTGATAATATTGCCTCTTCTGCTATACCAGGCATTGCCCCCTTATACTTATCTACCTGCCCGCCAAGAATAATACGGGCATGTGAGTCTTGTAACATAGCATGTCGCATTGCTGTCAAACCTTTTTCCCAATCTTCATCAGAAGGAATAGTTGCTATGTAATGGGCTCGTTCTGCCATTGGCAACGACTCGCCATCCCGATTGAATAAAATAAGCCTTGCCATTCCTTTCAGGTCCGCACTGAGCCTTTCCAAGTCACTGGAATCTTTTTGCATATGCACCGGCCATGCCAGATAGTTCAATATACTGGAACGTTCATCCCCCTCATCCGCATCTCTTCTATGGCGTGCTACTAACTCAAATAACAGTTCAGTAAAACCGTTAGCACGTAAATCTCCTCCATAAACAATCCGGGCTCCCAAGGCTAATAAATGACGCGCAATTTCTGTCATTGCATCATATAAATGCTGTTGACTTAACCCCAATACAGGCATATCTGGGCTATCTGATGTAGATATTGCAATAACATGCTGACTAAGCATTTCACGATAAGTCATGATGTTCCCTCTGCCAGCCATTCGGTAAAACTTCTAAGCCTGATACCGGGTTTAACTTCTTCAAATAAGCGCTCCTCTTCCGAACTTAAGGGTGGATCGGGATATACAATTGTAGGCTGCCCGATACCGTGGAACTTTAAGCCAGCAAGTGAGATTAACTCCGGCGCACGCGGAACAAACTGCACTGCACTTTGTTCGGTATTAACCAATTGTATACGACAGCGCCACAGAAAATCTTTCAGAACCTCATCAAGCAGTCGTGCAATAATGATATTAATTCGTTCAGCCTGCTGTGGATCCATTCTCACTATGGGGACATTTCCCATATAAGGAAATCCCCTTTCATCCAATTCACTAATACAGTTGGCAACAACTAAAGGTACACTATTACGTTTAGCTTCTATAATCTCTCGGCGACACCATTCACGCGAAGAATAAGAGTCGGTATGTATAGCAACAACTGCGCTTTGCGCCAGCTGTTTCAATAGCACCTGATGAAACCGAAGCCCGGCAGGGATATCATGGACATCAAAGAATGAACTTAACCCATGTCCACTATGTAATTGCTCACGTATCAAATGAGCAATCCTCTCTCCATCTTTATCATGTTTAGAATGGCTAAGGAATATCTGAACTTTCTTGAGATAATTAAGCAACTCATCTTCATCTTTTTCTGGTTGTTTCAGATGTTCCAGGTAATGGCGCAGCATCCTGCAAAATTCGTATGTAAGCTCACTAATCAATCGTATATGAAGGTTTGCAGTATCGTTGCTCCCATCCTGTATCCATTGATCCCAGCGTAATGCCTGCTCTTCCAGTCCCAGATTTAATCCTTCTCCATCAATAGCAATGGGGAAAAGATGTGTACCTAGCCCAGCTATTTCCGACTGCGTGGATAGCTCCCGAAGGTAAGTCCCCCATTCAGGATCATTTGCCATACATGATTCTGCAAGTATGAGGACTGCGGTGGTCTCTGATTCTGAAAAATTGATCGGCAGCGGCTTCCCCGTTTCAGGTAGAGGCTCAGAACGAAAAATAACACTTAAACCGGTTCCTCCAGCAACATTCTGATAGAGTTCCCGACGAAAGTGTCCACGCAATATTTCGGCCAGTCCAGCACCACCGGCGAAATCCGGGTGCCAAATGATATAAACAACCAGAAATGGTTTTGCCAAATTCGTCTTAAGCATATTATGCATTCCTTAAGCGGCGTTCACGAGTATTTCTTATCAGAGTATTACTACGACAATTGGCTTGTTCGATATATTCCCTACACGATGAAATGCTAGGGAAGGTGCGATTTAATCGTCAATTATGAGAACATAACCCTTTCTTTGACATAGACTTTTCACGATGCCCGCT
>NZ_CBFFRL010000147.1:0-12275 GCF_965644215.1 Phytobacter sp. V69 | reverse complement strand
GAGCGGGCATCGTGAAAAGTCTATGTCAAAGAAAGGGTTATGTTCTCATAATTGACGATTAAATCGCACCTTCCCTAGTCATCTGAACGCATTGAAAGAGGACAAGTAAATGGCAACGCTGAAAGAATTGATGGAACGTCAAAGTCCTGAAAGCCAGGAGCGCATTCATCAGAAAACAGCAGAATTTCGCCGGGAGTTGGCCTTGTATCGTATCCGTGAGGCGCTCGAAATTTCTCAAACGGAAATGTCAAAAGTGATGGGAATTGCCCAACCAACGCTGGCGCGTATGGAACGTAATGGCAATGACCCAAAACTGTCGACACTCAAACGCTACGTCAACGCCCTGGGTGGGGAGTTGAGCATTGACGTTAAGCTGCCAAACGGCAAACGTATCGTTTTTGATATTTGACCAAAAATCCATACGCGCGCTTTACCGTCGGGCGATAAAGCGCGTGGGAGGCTAGCGAATGCGTGGCGTCACGCGTCCGTGCAGGGCAGGGTTATCGCTTTCGTCTTTTAGTTTCACGCCGGTGAGCCGGCGCAGGAATGCCTGTTCCAGCAGCCAGGCGAGCTTAAAGGCGGCGGCTTCATAGTTCAGCCCTTCGGGGCGAATATTGGAAATGCAGTTACGTTCAGACTCCAGCCGCTTGCGCTCGGGTTTCCACGTCAGATAGACGCCAAGGCTGTCCGGGGAGGAGAGGCCGGGGCGTTCACCAATCAGGATCGCCACCGCTTTGCTGTTTAGTGTTTCGCCAATGTCATCCCCCAGCGCAACCCGCGACTGATGCGCCAGCACCACCGGGGCAAGTGAAATCCCCAATGTTTCCAGATACGGCAGCAGCGCTTTAATCAGCCCGACGGATTGGCGCTGTACCGCATGGGAAGAGAGGCCATCGCCAATCACCAGCAGCAGGTCGTGTGCCGGTGTCCGGCTCGATTTTAGGGCATCGCGGCTCTCTTCGCTGAGCATCCGCCCCAGATCCGGGCGATTCAGATAGATATGTCTGTCCGTTGCCGAGCTGTGCGCGTTGAGCGTTTGTAGCCCCAGCGCGTGTAACTGCTCTGCCAGACTTTCGCTGTCGAACGGCTGATGAATGGCATCCCGGGCCTGGGCATGGGCCAGACCAAAGTTCAGCACTTCACGGGTGGGCAGGCTGGCGCCGCTGCGCCCCAGCGCAATGCGGGCATCGGTAAATTCGCGCAGCAGCGTCCAGGCATCCGGTGGATTCATACGCTCACTCCTTGTGGTAACGCGCTCAACAGTGGGTGGTTTGCCCCGGTTAAGCGCAGCTGTCCGTGGGTATCGATAATTTGCATACGGGTGAGCCAGTCGGCGAATTCCGGCGCATGTTTCAGCCCCAGCAAACGACGGGCGTAGAGGGCGTCGTGGAATGAGGTGCTCTGATAATTGAGCATGATGTCATCCGCGCCCGGTACGCCAATCAGGAAGGTCAGCCCGGCATTGCACAGCAGCGTCAGCAAGGTATCCATGTCATCCTGGTCTGCTTCGGCGTGGTTGGTGTAGCAGACGTCGCAGCCGATAGGCAGCCCCATCAGCTTGCCGCAGAAGTGATCTTCCAGGCCCGCGCGAATGATCTGCTTGCCGTCATAGAGATATTCCGGCCCGATAAACCCCACCACCGTGTTGACCAGCAATGGGTTGAAATGGCGCGCCACGGCATAGGCGCGTGCTTCGCAGGTTTGCTGGTCAACGCCGTGATGCGCATTGGCCGACAGGCAGCTCCCCTGGCCGGTTTCAAAATACATCACATTGTTGCCGAGTGTACCGCGCTGCAGGCTCAATGCGGCGTCCTGCGCCTCTTTGAGCATTGACAGATTAATGCCAAAACCGCTATTGGCTGCTTCGCTTCCTGCTACTGACTGAAAGACCAGATCCACCGGCGCGCCACGTTCAATCAGTTGCAGCGTGTTGGTGACGTGGGTCAATACGCAGGACTGAGTGGGGATCGCAAAACGGCTGATGATGTCATCCATCATATGATTGAGCCGTTCGAGCACCGGTAGGCTGTCACTGGCCGGGTTTATGCCCACCACCGCATCGCCTGCACCGTACAGCAGGCCATCGAGCATGCTGGCAGCAATGCCTTTCATATCATCGGTGGGATGATTCGGTTGCAGGCGTACGCTCAGATGGCCGGGCAGGCCGATGGTGTTACGAAAACGGGTGATCACGCTGCATTTGCTGGCCACCAGAATAAGATCCTGGTTACGCATCAGCTTGCTGACCGCAGCCGCCATTTCCGGCGTAATCGCCGGAGCAATGTGCGTCAGTGTGGCGGCATCGGTGGTATCGGCCAACAGCCAGTCGCGAAAATCACCGACGGTCAGATGGCGGATAAGGGCGAAGGCATCGGCATCATGGGTATCAATGATCAGGCGGGTGACTTCATCGCTTTCATAAGGAATAAGCGGGTTGTCCAGCAGGTCGCGCAGGGGAACATCGGCAAGGGCGATTTTCGCCGCCATGCGCTCTTCCGCCGATTGCGCCGCCACGCCCGCCAGCACATCCCCGGAACGCGCCGGGGAGGCTTTTGCCATCAGTTCTTTAAGACTGGCGAACCGATATGTCCGGTGTGCCAGGGTCGTTTTATACATTTCGCCTCCTCAGGAGAGCGCGCGCAGCTGTGGATCCATTGCCGCACGCTCACGCGCTGGCGCGGTTTTACGAAACCACATGTAACCCCCGAGCATCATCAGCGCGAAAATCAGCGCCAGCAGGGTGTTGTACCAGACCATCGCCACCAGGCAGAGCACCGCCATGCCCAGTGCAAACGCGGGCGCAATCGGGAACAGCGGCGCTTTAAATGGACGTATCAGGTTCGGCTCGCTACGGCGCAATTTGAACAGCGCGGCCATCGAGATGATATACATAACAATAGCGCCGAATACGGACATCGTCACAATGCAGGCGGTGAGCGGCATGCCGCTAATGGTGATCAGCGAATCGGAGAAAATGGCCGCGATACCCACCACGCCACCGGCCAGAATTGCCAGATGCGGTGTGCGCGTTTTGCGGTTCAGGTTCGCCAGGCTGGCTGGCAGATAGCCCGCACGCGCCAGCGAGTAGATCTGACGGGAATAACCCATAATGATGCCGTGGAACGAGGCCACCAGGCCAAACAGCCCCAGCCATACCAGCATGTGCAGCCAGCCGCTGCTGGTGCCCACAACGACTTTCATCGCCTGCGGCAGCGGGTCGTTAATGTTTGACAGGGTACGCCAGTCACCGACACCGCCTGCGAAGACCATCACGCCAACGGCCAGCACGGTTAATGTCAGGATGCCGCCGCCCAGCGCACGAGGAATGGTGCGCTGCGGATCTTTGGCTTCTTCGGCGGCCATCGACGCGCCTTCAATGGCCAGGAAGAACCAGATAGCGAACGGGATAGCGGCAAACATGCCCGGCAGCGCCAGATTGCTAAAGCTTTCTGCGCCGGCCCAGCCGTTAGCCGTGAAATTATCCCAGGAGAACCCTGGCGCAACCACGCCCATAAAGACCAGCAGTTCGAATATTGCCAGCAACGTAACGACCAATTCAAACGTAGCGGCAATGCCGACCCCGAGAATATTCAGCGCCATAAAGATGATATAGGCACCGCAGGCCACCCATTTGGGGTCGAGTGACGGAAATTGCACATTGAGGTAGGCACCGATCGCCATTGCGATAGCCGGTGGGGCAAAAACAAATTCAATTAATGTTGCGAAACCCGCAATAAATCCGCCGGTTGGGCCGAATGCCCGATATGCATAAGCAAAGGGGCCGCCTGCGTGTGGGATTGCGGTAGTCAGTTCAGTAAAACTGAATATAAATGCGCAGTACATGGCGGCAATCGCCAGTGCCACAATCAGGAATCCCATGGTTCCTGCCTGGGACCAGCCATAACTCCAGCCAAAATATTCACCTGAAATTACCAGGCCGACGGCGATACCCCATAAACGGAAGCTGCCGAGTGTTCTTTTTAATGTAGTTGATTCTGTGGTCATCATTTACTGCCTCGCCATTAAACACAGTTGGGTGCCAGTTGCAAAGGCAGTGCCAAATTGGAAAATACACAAAATTCATAGTGTTAATGGGTTCTGGTGTCATGGCGCGAGAAAAATGCAGCACAGATGCACCGCACAACGTGTAATTCTGGTGCATGCTGCCCCGCAATGGTGAAATTTGCCGAAGTATTAAATGCCCTTTATGTAAACCGAAGGGGTAATCCGCTGAACGTGAAGTGTGAAAATAATGCCCTGAGTTAAATTTTCCCCTCCGGTCTGGTGTTAAAACTTTTGTCAGGTGGAAAATATGAAATATTATGTGGAATGCGAGGGAGATAAATCCGACAATTCTTACACCTTTTTTACGGATGTAACGCTTTAATATTATTAATTACTGTTTATATTTGGCTATTTTTATTTCACACGGTGTTTACATTTGAGTTCTTATTGCCTTTTTACATCGTTTTGTAGGTTGAATCACAATGTTTTCAGGTAATTGCCCGATGTTAAATTTAATCATTGAGAATGAGTTGACCTGAATTGTTTCGCACTTTAGTTTGAGAGAAAAAGCATTCAGGAAAATCCAGGATTATATTTAACTAAGGAGGGAAATATGGCCTGGCGTCCGATCCTGTATGTCATTTTTACGACCAACCCACGACTAAGTAGCAGACGTGCGCGGCTGCGTTTGGTCGCAAATCCGCGGTAGTGACGGTTACTGCCCGTTCAGGAAGGCGCCATGTCCCAACATCATCCGCTGACTGCGCTTCTTGCCCGCCAGCCATTCGTGCTTTTAGATGGCGCGATGGCAACCGAGCTGGAAGCGCACGGCTGCAATCTGGCTGACCCGCTGTGGTCGGCTAAAGTGTTGCCTGAAGCCCCGGCGATTATTCGCCAGGTGCATCTCGACTATTTTCGTGCCGGGGCGCAGGTTGCCACGACGGCGAGCTATCAGGCGACGCCCGCGGGTTTTGCCGCCCGCGATCTGAGCGAGGCGCAGGCCACTTATCTGATAGCCGAAAGCGTGCAGCTGGCACGCCAGGCGCGGGCGTTGTATCAGCAGGAAAATCCGCGTGCCGGGACGTTGCTGGTAGCAGGTTCCGTTGGACCCTATGGAGCCTATCTTGCCGATGGTTCGGAATATCGCGGTGATTACGTGTGTAGCGATGAAACCTTCCAGGCGTTTCATCGCCAGCGCATTGAAACGCTGCTGTCGACCGGCGTCGATCTGCTGGCGTGTGAAACATTCCCTTCATTCCCGGAAATCTGCTCACTGCTGGCGTTGTTACGTTCGTGGCCCGAGGCGCGCGCCTGGCTTTCGTTGAGCGTGTGCGATAGCGAGCATCTCAGCGACGGTACCCCGCTGCGAGAAGTGATCGAGGCTGTGTCCGCCTCTTCTCAGGTGATGGCGGTGGGGGTGAACTGCCTTGCGCCCGAACGGGTTACCGCGGTTTTGCGCCATTTGCGCAGTCTCACATCCTTACCGCTGCTGGTGTATCCCAATTCCGGGGAACATTACGATCCGCTGCGAAAAACCTGGCACCGGCATGCGGATGCCTGCCCCACGCTGGTGGCATTTTTACCCGAATGGCTGGAGGCCGGCGCACGTTTGATTGGCGGGTGCTGTCGCACCACGCCAGAGGATATTGCCGCACTTAAACGCCATCTTCCCCGGTGGCGCTGACGCTTACCGGGGCTACGGTTAGTGTGGTCTGTAGCCCGGATAAGGCGAAGCCGCATCCGGGGAATTCCCCGGTGGCGCTGATGCTTACCGGGGCTACGGTTTGAGCGGTGTGTAGCCCGGATAAGGCGCAGCCGCATCCGGGAAATACTTAGCGAGATGCTTTCCATAACATTGCTGCTTTTCTGTCCAAAGCTTGTTCTTCGGATTACGTTGAGTGCCCGAGGCATTCCGGCACATGGAGCGGCATTTGGTAACTTATCGGCGATATTACGTTAACGGCGGTACCTGGTTCTTCACGGTGAACCTTAAAAATCGCCGAAGTTTTCTTCTTACGGCCCACATCGAAGCATTGCGTCAGGCGGTGAAGACCGTCAGACAACGAAAGCCCTTTCACATTGATGCCTGGGTTGTCCTTCCTGAACACATTCATTGTGTATGGACATTGCCTGAAGACGATAGGGATTATTCGGGGCGATGGCGTGAAATCAAAAAGCAATTTACCCGGACATTACAGCTGCGGGATATCTGGCAGCCCCGCTTCTGGGAACACACAATTCGCGATGAAGCGGATTACCACCACCATCTTGATTATGTCTACAACAATCCTGTTAAGCATGGTTGGGTAACACAGGTTCGGGATTGGCCATTTTCAACCTTTCACCGTGATGTCCGGCGTGGGTTATACCCGGAGGATTGGGGTAGTGGAACGGTCGATATCATGGCGGGCGAACGCCGTTAAAACATCCCCGGTGGCGCTGACGTTTACCGGGGCTACGGTTAGTGTGGTCTGTAGCCCGGATAAGGCGTAGCCGCATCCGGGATATTCCCCGGTGGCGCTGATGCTTACCGGGGCTACGGTTAGTGCGGTTTGTGGCCCGGGAAAGGCTCAGGCTGTTTCGGCCAGTTCGAACATGCCGTAGGGGTGAATTTGCAGGTAATACTGCTCGCCGACGTCTGGCTGCAGGCGGGTGGCGTTAACCTGCAACAAGATGCGCTGGCCGTGCCATTCCACAATTACCTCATATTGCGGGCCCATATAGGCCACATGCACGATCGTGCAGCGCTGGCTGTCATCACCCTGTTCGCCCAGCGTGATGGCCTCCGGACGAACACCCACGGTGCCGCTTCCCTGGGCTGAGAAATGCGCGGGCACAGGCAACCGGTATCCGTGAATATCAACAAATTGCGGATGGAAGGTGGCCGGGAACAGGTTGGCGTCGCCCATAAAACTCGCCATAAAGCGTGATGCCGGCTGGCGATACAGATTCTGCGGCGAACCCATCTGCATGATATGGCCCTTGTTCATCACCAGCACGGTATCGGAGACGGCAAAGGCCTCGCTCTGATCGTGCGTGACATACAGCGACGTGATGTTGAACTGCTTTTGCAGCTCGCGAATTTTATCGCGCATGCTGCGCCTAAGGTTGGCATCGAGGTTACTCAACGGCTCATCAAACAACAGCACCTTGGGTTTGAGGATCAGCGCGCGGGCTAGCGCCACACGCTGCTGCTGACCGCCGGAAATCTGATCCACATAGCGGTCTTCGAACCCCTCCAGATCCACCATCGCCAGCGCTTCTTTCACCCGGGTTTTCACCTCTGAGCGTGAAACGCCGAGCATCTTGAGACCGTAACCCACGTTGTCACCGAGCGACATATGGGGGAAGAGGGCGTAGGACTGGAACACCATGCAGATATCACGCTGCTTAATGGAGCGATGCGTGACGTCCTCGCCATCGATAAAAATTTGTCCCTCAGACGGTTTTTCCAGCCCCGCCACCAGACGTAGCACCGTGGTTTTCCCACAGCCTGATGGCCCGAGTAACGTCACCATCTCACCTTGTGGGATCGCCAGATTAATGTTGTCGATAACCGTGTTGTTACCAAATCGCTTGGTGACATTGCGCAGTTCAACGAAATGTTTTTGTGTCATGGTTGCGCTCCGTTAGGCCTGGTTTTTAGCTTTGGAACGGGAGATACGCGCCTCACCGATCAGCCAGTCAAAAATAAAGATGATGGCGAGCATCACCACAATAAGGATTGAGCCATAGGCAATGGCCACGCCGTATTCGCCGTCTTCCACGCGGTTCAGAATGTAGGCCGTCGCCACGCGCGTATCCGGCGTCACCAGGAAGACAATGGCGCTGACGGTGGTGATGGCGCGGACAAAGCTGTAAAT
Source organism: Phytobacter sp. V69 (assembly GCF_965644215.1). NCBI lineage: Bacteria > Pseudomonadati > Pseudomonadota > Gammaproteobacteria > Enterobacterales > Enterobacteriaceae > Phytobacter > Phytobacter sp. V69. The sequence goes on along the minus strand of NZ_CBFFRL010000147.1, from coordinate 4,407 downwards.
CAGCGCGGACAAAATCGCCGGGCGCAGCAGGGGCAGCAGAATCTGCGTGATGGTACGCAGCGACCCGGCGCGAAGGCTCAACGAGGCTTCATCCAGCGATTTATCAATCTGTCCTAAGCCGGCGATCCCGGCACGAATGCCGACCGGTACGTTACGCATCACCATCGAGATAATGACGATGGCGGCGGTACCGGTGATGTAAACCGGAGCGCTGTTAAAGGCGAGAATATAAGAGACGCCCGCCACGGTGCCCGGTACGGCGAAGCACAGCATGGTGGTGAACTCGATGGTCTTTTTGCCTTTGAACTGCTGGCGCACCACAATCCAGGCGATCAGCAGGCCGAAGATGGCGGTAATTGGGGCGGCAATTCCGGCGTAGAGCAGGGTATCGAGCAGGGAAGGCCACGCGCCGTCACTCATGCCCTGACCAAACAGCTTGATAAAGTTATCCAGCGTCAGGGTGTAATCCACGCCCCAGTTCACCGTAAAGCTGCCGTAGAAAATGCTGCCGTAGAGTAGGGCGTTGAAGGCCACCCACACCGCCAGCAGTACCACCACGCTCCATACCAGCGTGACTGGCAGAGGCTGCACATCGCCGCGATAGGATTTGCCGGAAACGGTGACGTAAGAGCGTTTGCCGATCCACATGTACTGCACGCAGAACACCAGCAGCGAGAAGAGCAGCAGGAAGGCTCCGAGCGTACTGGCGGCCTGGTAATCGAGCTGCGAGCCGGTGATGTAGAAGTAGATTTGCGTTGCCAGCACGTCAAAGTTACCGCCGAGCACCAGCGGGTTACTAAAGTCGGCCAGCGATTGCACGACCACAATCAGAAATGCATTAGCCAGTGCCGGTTTCAGCAACGGGATAAACACGCCGTTGAAGGTCTGCCAGCGGCTGGCGCGTAGGGTGTACGACGCTTCTTCCAGCGAGGGATGAATGGTCTTGATCGCCCCATCGAGGATCATAAAGGCCATCGGGGTGAAGGCCAGCACCTGCGCCAGCCAGATACCGGTAAACCCGTATAGCCAGTTGGTGTTGGTGAGTCCGAACCAGTCGACCATTAATTCCGTGACATAGCCCGAACGCCCCATCATCAACGTCACGCCAAGACCCACCACGAACGGCGGAGTAACGATGGGTAAAATGGAGAATACGCGGCCAATGATGGCGCTGCGTTTGGCGATGCGGGTGGTGTAAATCGCCAGCACCAGGCCGAAGAAAGTACAGCCGACGCCCACGGCAATGGACAGCCAAATGGAGTTCAAAATCACCTGAATGATGTGCTTCTGCGCGAGCACATTCATAAACGCCAGCGGGGCGAACTCGCCGCTGTCGGTGGTGAACATTGGAATAAAGATGGCGATACTTGGCCAGACGATAAAGACGCCGATCAGCGCCACGATGACAATCAGCGAGCCGATAACAAAACGGTCGCCACCGAGCCATTCCAGGCGAGTGAGTGCCAGCGTCATGATGGCCGCAAGGGTGACGAACAGCACGATCGTCGCATAGCCGAGGCCACGCCCTTCTACGGTGGCGCTGATGGCCACAAATGCCATGCACAGCAATGCCCAGCCTGCGTCAAAGTAATGGCGGCTGCGCTGTTCGCGTTTGGCTTCGCTCAGTGGGCGAACCAGCAACACGGTGGGCAGCAGATACCACAACCAGCTGACGTTAACGTGCGACCAGCCGTAGGCGTCGATGATTTCATCGCGCGTGGATTCCAGCAGGCCGTAATCCAGGCTCCAGCCTGGCAGCAGCACGAAGGCCAGCCAGCTGAGCAGAACCCAAAGGAATATCGCATCCCGCTTTGGCGCGGGATGGAGTGTGAGTGTGTGTGACATAAGCATTCCGGTGTTGTAGGCCGGGTAAGGCGGTTACGCCGCCACCCGGCAATGTGATCGCCAGTGCGTACTTATTGGCCCATCTTCACGTCGCTAACCCATTTGTTAATGAGCGCTTTACGTACGTCCGTGGAGCCGTATTTGTCCATGTCGTAATTGATAAGCTTCAGGTCATCGAGCTTGAGCGAGTTCGGGGAGGTTTCGGCGGTGGTGTTGGTCAGAATCTGGTAAGACTTGCCCTTTTTCCATGCCAGTTCCTGTGCTTCTTTCGACAGCGCCCAGTCAACGAACAGCTTCGCGTTATCCAGGTTACGCGCCCCTTTCAGGATGCTGATACCGCCAATTTCGTAGCCGGTACCTTCACACGGCGAAATCAGCTCCAGCGGCGCGCCTTGCTCTTTTTCCAGCGAGTAGTCATGCAGGAAGCCAATCCCGATGGCGGTTTCACCGCGCGCGGCGTTACGTGCCGGGGCGATACCGGATTTGGTGTACTGGGAGATATTGCCGTTGAGCTGTTTTAAGTAATCGAAAGCCTGGTCTTCGCCCCAGAGCTGCACGAACGTTGCCAGTGCGGTATAGGCAGTCCCGGAACTTTGTGGGTCGGCGATTTGAATTTCGCTTTTGTATTCCGGCCTGGTCAGGTCTTTCCAGCACTTCGGAATCGGCAGGTTTTTCTCTTTCAGGCGCTGGGTGTTAACACCAAAACCGAGGATCCCCACGTAAACCGCAGAAGAGAGGTTGCCTTTTACTTTGGCCGGATCGCGGAATTTCTCCATGATCTCGTCGAGGTTGGCTGATTTATACGGCTGCAGCAGACCCATTTCCCCGGCCTGAGACTGAGGATCCAGCGTGCCGCCGTACCAGACATCCGCCTGCGGGTTTTTCTTCTCCGCGTCCACTTTCGCCAGTGTGCTGCCAGAGCCGTTGCGGATGAAGGAGGTTTTCACATTGTATTTTTCGCCGAAAGCCTGTGTTTCCGATTCGCACATTTCGTTGGTTGCGCTGCAGTAGACCACCAGACGACCTTCTGCTTTTGCCGCGCTGCTGAATGCCGCCAGCGCCAAACCGGTCGCCACCAGGGTAGAGAGCAGGGTAACTTTCATTATTTTATCCTTCCTGTCAGGTTGTAGGACTGCGAGACATCGTGATGCCCACCATCAGCAAGGGCATCAGAAGTAAACCCATTAATACGGCGGCGACGGAGAGCAAGCTGAACATCCCCGACCAGCCATAGCGTTCAATCACCTGCGACAGCGGCCAGCCCGCGAGCGCCGCGCCGATATAGGCAAACACGCCGAGAAAACCGGTTATCGACCCTGCCGCTGCCTTATGCCCGCATTCGACGGCGGCCAGGCCAATCAGCATTTGCGGACCAAAGACAAAAAATCCCACCGTAAAAAAGCACATCGCCAGCAACGCGTAGTGATGTACCGGTGCCAGCCACAGCGCGGCGACCGAAACAATCAGCCCCAGCGTGAAGAGCAAAATCATCGGCGCTCTCTGCCCGCTGAACAGCAGGTCCGATCCCCACCCGGCGAACAGCGCGCCCAGCAGGCCACCAACTTCGAACAGCATCACCGTGGCATTGGCGCTTAATAAATTGACGCCGTGGCTTTCCGCCAGCCAGATGTTGCCCCAGTCATTGAGCGCAATGCGGATCAGATAGACCAGCACATAGGACACGCCCAGCAGCCAGATCATCGGGTTACGCAACATGGTGATGCGTAACATCTGCCATAAGCCCATTGGCGGGCTTTGTTGTTCCTGGCGCAGTTCCAGCGGGTCGTGCCGCCATTCACCTACGCTCGGTAATCCTTCTTCCTGCGGTGTGCCCCGCAGTTGCATGGTCAGCCAGACGCCCAGCGCCATGCTGATTATCCCTGGTGTCAGCATCGCCGCCTGCCAGCCCCACCAGTGGGCGGCAAAGGCACATATCAACGGGATCACGGCCCCGCCAATATTGATGGACATGTTCCAGCATCCCCACCAGAAGCCGCGCTCGTTGCGGGAATACCAGTGGGTCAGCAGGCGAGCACAGGGCGGCCAGCCCCAGCCCTGAAAAAAGCCGTTTAGCGTCCAGACCACCAGCAGCAGCGGCAGTGAGTCACCAAAGGCGAACAGCACGTTCAGCAAGCCGGTGGCGAACAGTCCGCAGCCCATAAAGGCGCGCTGCCCGTGACTGTCGTGCCACAGTCCGGCGGCGAACTTCGACAGGCCATAGCTGAGGTAAAATAACGACCCCATCAGCCCGATATCGCCTTTGTCTAACCCCAGATCGCTTTGCAGCGCCGGAAGTACGTAATTGACGCTTTTGCGCGTCAGGTAAAATGCGGCGTAGCCCACCACCATGCACAGCAGCAACCGTGGGCGGAATGCCCGGTAACGTTGTTCAATTTCAGCGGATGAGATGGCGTGCATAGCGGTCTCCAGTTGCGCTGACTATAGGTAAGCGCAATCGAAAGCGGATGAGAGAAACTCCCCAGGTGACTAGATAGTGTCGTCACGAGGATAAAAATCATTGATAATAGGGCCTTCTAATCAGAAGGCCCTATTATCATGACT
>NZ_CBFFRL010000146.1:5932-12311 GCF_965644215.1 Phytobacter sp. V69 | reverse complement strand
TTATCGGTAGTTAACCCTTCCTCCTACACTCTCCACAATCATGTCCGAGCGTTGCACTTATTATCTGAATTCGCGGATTACTGTTAAGCCAAAGTAACGCATTTTATTATTCATAGAAACTATCCATGCCTTACCAATCCGTGCCATTCCCTGAAACGATGAAAGCCAGTCGCGAGGACTGGCTTGATGATTCATTGAACAAGGATTGCTGTCGCTATGGACGCCGGCGTCCCATAAACAGGCTGATCAGGAACAGGATGATACCGACGATAAAGACGATTTTCGCGGCACCCGCTGCCGTACCCGCCAGACCACCAAAGCCCAGAGCGGCGGCAATTAACGCGATGACCAGAAATATAATGCCCCAACGAAACATAAGACTCTCCTTTACCATAGTTAATGTCGACCGCTAACGTGAGCGCTCAGGATGCCCACAGGCGATATTTTCCAAGTGCGTCGTGACCTCTCCCGGGCAGGCCGGGATTGCACGTTTTCAGGAATCGTTACTTAGCTTTCAGATCGTTTTTCACACTTTTGACGCCATCTACCGCTTTAGCGATACTTTCGGCCCGCTCAATTTGCGCCTGTGAATCTACGGTACCGGACAGCTGCACAACACCATTGTTCGTCTCCACTTTCACCTTACGGGAAGGGACGAGGTCGTCGGCCAGCAATTTTGCTTTAACTTCACTGGTGGTTGCGGTGTCGCCTGCATAACCTTTTACGGAGGCATTTTTACCATCGCGGACATGCAGTTTGTCGCTGACTGACGCAACGCCTTGCACCCCTTTCACGACGGTGACCGCCCGCTCCGCCTGGGCCTGGCTTTCAACAAAGCCGCTCAGCGTCACCACTTTTTTCTCCGTTTTTACGGAGATATCGGTACTTTTAATGTCTTTGTGATCGACCATCGCAGCTTTGACTTTCGCCGTAATCGCACTGTCATCCATGAAATTGCCGACTTTATTCATTGAACCATCGATTTTTTGCCCTGCATTACTGGCCGCGCTTTGCGCCTTATCGAGTGTGGAGTTTTCCGCCATTGCGGAACCACTTGCCAGAGTTGCCCCAAGCACGACAGCCAGCAGAGTTTTCGAAATATTCAGTTTTGTCATTGTCATCGTCATCGATCTCTATCCTGTTAGTTTGCCCACAATTTGGGCGGTAAGCAGCAATTAAGGCCGCTTTTACTGCTGTGGTGAATCACCAGCCTGACAAATCAAATAGTTAGGTCACTTACACTCAACTAATCGACTTAAGTCAGTAATTAATATTATGCAATGAACAAAATCATGAATATAAAACCACTAAACACGCATTGAATAAGATTTATATCCAGTAAAAATGTCATTACTTTGTTAAATATAGATCACAATCGTAAAAACGCTTGCGAAAGCAGCTAAAAAGTAAGCAACAGGGAGGGAAATACGGGTATTTAAGAACTTTCCGCAAGAGGCTAATAAGACAGGTAAAGTGACGGAGCACGGCATCTGCCGCGCTCCGTAGGGGGAGATTAGTGTTCGCGGGTCTGGTGGAACTGAACGTCAGGGTAACGCTCACGCGCCAGGTTCAGATTGACCATCGTTGGGGCAATGTACGTCAGGTTATCGCCGCCATCGAGCGCCAGCTGAATTTCGTTCTTACGCTTAAACTCTTCGAATTTCTTCACATCGCTGCATTCCACCCAGCGGGCGGTCGCGACGTTTACGGATTCGTAGACGGCTTCCACGTTGTATTCGCTCTTAAGGCGCGAAACGACCACGTCAAACTGCAGCACACCCACCGCGCCCACAATCAGATCGTTGTTGGCGATAGGACGGAAGACCTGTACCGCGCCTTCTTCTGACAGCTGAACCAACCCTTTGAGCAGTTGTTTTTGCTTCAACGGATCTTTCAGGCGAATACGACGGAACAGTTCCGGTGCGAAGTTCGGAATACCGGTGAACTTCATCATTTCGCCCTGGGTGAAGGTATCACCGATCTGAATGGTGCCGTGGTTATGCAGGCCGATGATGTCGCCCGGATACGCTTCTTCAACGTGCGAGCGGTCGCCTGCCATAAAGGTCAACGCATCAGAGATCACCACGTCTTTACCCAGACGCACCTGACGCAGCTTCATGCCCTTTTCATATTTGCCGGACACCACACGCAGGAACGCCACGCGGTCGCGATGTTTCGGGTCCATGTTGGCCTGAATTTTAAAGACGAAGCCGGAGAATTTCTCTTCCGCAGCCACCACTTCACGGGTATCGGTCGCACGCGGCATCGGCGCAGGCGCCCACTCCACCAGGCCATCCAGCATATGGTCAACGCCAAAGTTACCGAGCGCAGTACCAAAGAAGACCGGGGTGATTTCGCCCGCCAGGAACAGCTCTTTATCGAACTCGTTAGAGGCACCCTGCACCAGTTCCAGCTCGTCGCGCAGCTGTTGTGCCAGATCTTCACCGACAGCGGCGTCGAGATCCGGGTTATTCAGCCCTTTAACGATACGGACTTCCTGGATGGTGTGGCCTTTACCGGTCTGATACAGATAGGTTTCATCTTTGTAGAGGTGGTAAACGCCCTTGAACAGCTTGCCACAGCCAATCGGCCAGGTGATCGGCGCACAGCCGATTTTCAACTCGTTTTCCACTTCATCCAGCAGCTCCATCGGGTCGCGGATGTCACGGTCGAGTTTGTTCATAAAGGTGATGATCGGCGTATCACGCAGACGGGTAACTTCCATCAGCTTGCGGGTTCGATCTTCAACGCCTTTCGCGGCATCGATAACCATCAGACAGCAGTCAACTGCCGTCAGGGTACGGTAAGTATCTTCGGAGAAGTCTTCGTGCCCCGGGGTGTCCAGCAGGTTGACCAGGCATTCATGGTAAGGGAACTGCATTACGGAGGTGGTAATGGAGATACCGCGCTGCTTTTCCATCTCCATCCAGTCAGATTTAGCATGCTGATTGGAACCGCGGCCTTTCACCGTACCGGCAGTCTGGATCGCCTGTCCGAACAGCAACACTTTCTCAGTGATGGTCGTTTTACCGGCATCCGGGTGCGAGATGATCGCGAACGTGCGTCGCTTTGACACCTCTTGGAAATAAGGAGACAACGTCATAATAAAATTCTTCTGTGTAAATGCGCGGCCCAGGCCACGCTATGGAATTCGAAAAATGCGGCTATTGTACTCAACGGCTGAGTGCAGACAATTAATGTTTACACAGGAGTTGCTCCAGTTCGGTTAACGATGTCACGGTCCAGGTCGGGTTGACTCCTTCGGGCAACGCGCGGTCGTTAGCGTTCAGCCAGCAGGTGGAAAGCCCGGCGTTAATGCCGCCTAAGATGTCTGATTCGGCGGTATCGCCCACCATCAGCACCCGCGAACGGTCTGGGTTTTGCGCCTGCTCCAGCGCGTAATCGAAAATACGCGGATCGGGTTTCGCCACGCCAACCTGCTCAGAAATCACCAGTAAATCAAAGTAGTCGCGAAAACCGGTGCGTTCCAGACGCGTCTGCTGCAGCGCGGTAAAGCCATTGGTGATAATGCCAAGCTTTACCTTTCCTTTTAATGCCGACAAGAGCGACACCGCGCCCGGCAGCGGTGCGCAGATCTCGGCCATCGCATTGAGAAACGCGTTGTTCAGATCGCCCGGCGCAACGCGCAGACGCTCTGCCCAACCCTGAAAACGCTGATGCTGTAATTGTAGTGCAGTGATGGCACCATTCTGGTAATCCACCCACAACGGTTTGTTAATGGCCTGATAATCTTTAAAATCCTCGACAGTGAACGTCACGCTGTAGTCCAGAAACATTCGCTGCAGGCCGCCAAACGAATCAAACGTAAACAACGTTTCGTCGGCATCAAAAAAGATCCAGTCCCATTTCATTACATCACCTTTCATTTATTAAATTGGCAGCGCCATGATGATGGCGTCTTCGCGTCCTTGCGCTGTGGGGTAATAGTTGCGGCGAATAGTCGCCTCATTGAACCCCAGGCTTTCATATAACGCGATGGCGGCGGTATTCGAAGCCCGCACTTCCAGCCACAGCGTCAACACGCCACGTTTTTCCAGCTCGCCGATCAAATTCTCAAGCAGTTGGCGGCCCAGCCCCTGACGTTGCCAGGCGGGATCGACGGCGATATTAAACAGCGTCGCTTCATCCAGCACCACCTGCGTAATCGCGAAAGCCGCCATGACGTCGCCCACCTGTAAGCGGTAATTCAGGTAACGCTCGCCCTGGTTGGTGGCGAAGGTCTTCTCACTCCAGGGGAACGCGTGCGCCCGGGTTTCAATCTCGTAGGCGCGGGCTAAATCAGTCGTGGTGAGGGAAGAAATCGTGTTCATAGTTGCAAATTTGTCGCCATAGCGCGGCGCGTGCCGCCGGGTTGCCCCGTAGTTCTTCAAGGCCAGGCGTCATCACCTGCGCGCCATCGAGCGCCAGCGGTGATTCAATGCCCAGCCGCCAGCTGTTGCAGGTGCTGCCCGGCGGTAACATTTCCACCCGGTCTGGCGTGAGCTGTAATACCTGATCCGGCGTGACGGCCAGCGCACGCAGCACATCGCCAATAAGGGGCTCAGTCAGCGCCGGAAGTTCGGGCGCCACCATCACCAGACGGATATGCGCCGGTAGAGAAATCGCGATTTCCCCCTGTAACACCGCAGGGAGGCGCAGGGACCACTGGGTGATGCCCAGCTGCTGTAATTGCCAGTCGCGTCGGGAAGTCATAGCGAAACACTCCTGTCTGTCAGGCGCGCAAATATAGCAAACCCGACGAATTTTCGCCATCCAGTCTATGAGGGGTATTGGTGCCAACAAAGAGGCAGCGTGAAGGATAACGTGTATAATCGGCGCCTTAGTTTATTGAGGAACCCTCCATGTCTGCTTTAACTCCGGCAAGTGAAGTCTTGCTGCGCCACAGTGACGATTTCGAACAAAGCCGCATTCTTTTTGCCGGTGATTTGCAGGATGATCTGCCTGCACGGCTGGACACGGCTGAAAGCCGTGCCTGGACACAACAGTTCCATCAGTGGCAGACACTCAGCCGCCAGATGGAAGATAAGGCCGTTTTCGGGCTTACCCTTGACCAGGCTGCAACTGGCGATAGCGATACGCTGATTTACTACTGGCCGAAGAATAAGCCGGAAGCCCAGTTTCAGTTAATGAACCTGCTGTCACTGCTGCCGGTCGGTACGGATATTTTTGTAGTGGGTGAAAACCGCAGCGGTGTTCGCAGTGCCGAACAGATGCTGGCGGAGTTCGCACCGTTGAACAAAGTCGACAGCGCACGCCGCTGCGGGCTTTATCATGGCCGCCTGGAAAAACAGCCGACGTTTGATGCTCAGGCATTCTGGGGTGAATACCAGTTGGATGCGCTGTCCATTAAAACGCTGCCTGGCGTATTCAGCCGCGACGGTCTGGACGTGGGCAGCCAGTTGCTGCTTTCCACGCTGACCCCACATACCAAGGGCAAAGTCCTGGACGTTGGCTGTGGCGCGGGCGTGTTGGCAACCGTGCTGGCCAGCCACTCACCGAAAGTGCGTCTCACGCTGTGCGATGTCTCGGCTCCGGCCGTTGAAGCCAGCCGTGCCACTCTCGCTGCGAACGGTTTTGAAGGCGACGTCTTTGCCAGCAACGTGTTCTCTGAGGTGAGCGGTCGTTTCGATATGATCATCTCGAACCCGCCTTTCCATGACGGTCTGCAAACCAGCCTTGAAGCCGCACAAACGCTGATCCGTGGCGCGGTGCGTCATCTGAATAGCGGTGGCGAACTGCGCATTGTCGCAAACGCCTTCCTGCCCTACCCGGCAGTGCTGGATGAAACCTTTGGTTTCCACGAAGTGATCGCACAAAACGGGCGTTTTAAAGTGTATCGCACCGTGATGACCCGTCAGGCGAAACGCTAGTCTCCTTTTGCCCGGTAATATTTTATTTACCGGGCAATTCCGCAGCAAATTCAGGTGTTGATTTTTAAAGCAGTTATAAAATAGACGTGCAATTAACTATTGACGAAAACTGGAAAACATCTAGAATGCGCCTCCGTGGTAACGATACTTATTGGGTATCGATGGTATGCGAAGGTGGCGGAATTGGTAGACGCGCTAGCTTCAGGTGTTAGTGTCCTTTGGATGTGGGGGTTCGAGTCCCCCCCCTCGCACCATAATCCACGTTGATATTGCTCTCACCGGGCGAAGGTGGCGGAATTGGTAGACGCGCTAGCTTCAGGTGTTAGTGTCCTTCGGATGTGGGGGTTCGAGTCCCCCCCCTCGCACCAACGAGGCGATATCAAGCGTAAGACAAAAAAGTAAGATAGTTGTGCGAAGGTGGCGGAATTGGTAGACGCGCTAGCTTCAGGTGTTAGTGTCCTTCGGATGTGGGGGTTCGAGTCCCCCCC
>NZ_CBFFRL010000146.1:0-5923 GCF_965644215.1 Phytobacter sp. V69 | reverse complement strand
GGCGAAGGTGGCGGAATTGGTAGACGCGCTAGCTTCAGGTGTTAGTGTCCTTCGGATGTGGGGGTTCGAGTCCCCCCCCTCGCACCAAATATCTTATAACCTCCCTGTATGACCTCCGTGTTACATCATCAGCTTCAAATTCAGCATCACCAGCATGATTCCCCCGACCAGTGCAATGCCCGATGGCAGCAGAACAAAGTGACGTAATCTCTTGTGATAAAGCATGGCGGGCGTCAGTAATAGCCCCACGACAATGACCGTACGCCAGGCGCTCACGGAGAGACCCGCAAAGGCCAACGCGGCGACGATTAAACCGGATAACAAGATAGCCCATCCACTGCCCAGCGTACGTTGCAACATGGTTCAGACTCTCATAGTGATAATGATAACCAATATCATATGATATATTTTCTCATTTGTCAGTATAGCGCATCGAGACGGTACGAACTTTACTCATCTTCTGGTGACAGCGATTCCCGAAGGTGATAAATTAAGCGCCACTTAACTAATTCTAACAATTGCATTTTTTTCGCGGCAATTTACTTCGCGTTATTTTTCACTTTGGCAACCAGTTAAATTATATATTGCAGATTAATAACGACTTTTTTTAAATATGACAGCACATTCCTGGCAATCCCTTTGTAACAAGAAATATCGTTTATCTGTACGACTCTTCTTGTTACTTAATGCCATCTCGGCCCTTTTTTCTATCGCACTGCCACTTTATAACCTGCGTGCGTTTACGCTTCCCTTATGCCTGATCCTTAGCTCAAGCGTGCTCGGCCTGCTTTGGCACTGGAAATTTCCAAAAAAGAAAATAAATATAACACTGGTCTCATTTTTATTTGGCTGCATGTGGGCATGGCATATCATTATTAAATCTACGGCATTAGGATATAATGATTCGACCTACCTACTTATCGCCCTATTAAGTGTTTTATTTATTGGCTCACTCGCTTTTTCTAATAATATCATCGCATTTATGCTGCACTCTTTCCCCGCGTTCATTGGCTGCTTCTTGTTAAGCAGCGGTGAAATAGCGTTGCGGATTGTCTACGCATTTGCGTTGCCGATGGTTGGCATCGCCATCCAGCATGTGATTCAAAAGCGTAACGACAACTTCTCACAGGCATTAATGTACCGCCTGTTGCAGGAGCGTAAGACATTGAATGATTTGAGTATGCAGGATCCCCTTACCGGCCTCTACAACCGTCGTGGCCTGCAAAACAAGCTCGATAATCTGCTGGCACTTGATGACGGAACCCGTTTCGTACTGCTGCTGGATATCGATCACTTTAAAGCCTACAACGATCACTATGGCCATATGATGGGTGACCAGGCATTAATTCGGGTTTCTGCCGCCATTCGAAATGCCGTGCGCTCCCGCGACGTTGTTGCCCGCTTTGGCGGTGAAGAGTTCCTGATCCTGCTAAATAGCGTCGACCTAGAGCGTGCTCGCGTTGCCGCAGAACGCATTCGCCAACACGTTTACGACCTGAAAATCCCGCACATGTTTAACGAGAGTGTGGCGACCAACGTCACCGTCAGCATTGGCATTGCACCGCTGGAAGATGGCGATATTGATGGCGCACTCGATAAAGCAGACAAAGCGTTGTATGAAGCAAAACACCTGGGTCGTAACAGCATTCTCGTCAGCGGTGATCTGCAGCTCGCATAATTCGGCTTATTCAGCCTGAGTTTACGATAAACATCTTGCTATAGGCCAGGCCTCTGGCTAGGATTGGCAATCATTATCATTTAGATTTCCATCTTGCTGGCACTATGGCTTATCGTTGCGCACCCGTTAATGAATTCGTGATCCGTCGGGTCAGGCTTTTTGCCGAGACCGACACGCTGGCGACTGCGGTGCGTGACACCCTTGCCCGCCTGCGTCCGCATCTTCTCGATTTCATCAAACTGAACGAACTGCCTCCGCAACAGGCGATAACGCTGGCGGAATGGTCGCGACCTGCCCGTATCCATTCACTACAAACAATCTACGCCAATCATATCTACCAGAAGCAGCCGGATCTGCCGCATGAAGGCAAACCGCTGATGTCCCTGTGGGCGCAGTGGTATCTCGGCCTGATGGTGCCACCACTACTGGTGGCATTGTTAACGCAAAAAATCGCTCTCGATCTTTCTCCTGAGCATCTGCACGTCGAGTTTCACGAAACCGGCCGCGCGGCGTGCTTCTGGATGGATGTGCAACAGGATGAGGCGCTGACGGCTCAGGGCGATATCCCGCGTATCGAGGCGTTAATTACTCAGGCGATGTGTCCCGTCGTAGCAGCGCTGGAAGCCACGGGTGAGATCAACGGTAAGCTTATCTGGAGCAATACGGGCTATCTGATTAACTGGTGTTTTGGCGAAATGAAGCCGCTGCTGGGTGATGCGCGCGTCGATGCACTGCGCCAGTTCTGCTTCTTCGAAAGACAGCTTGCAGACGGTAGCGACAATCCGTTATGGCGAACTGTCGTTACCCAGGATGGCTTGCTGGTCAGGCGTACCTGCTGCCAGCGATACCGCCTGCCGGATGTCCAGCAGTGCGGAGACTGTACGCTAAAAAAATAGCGCCATGCGGCCAAATACAACAAAAGGCAACTTTCGTTGCCTTTTTGCTTTTATTCAGGCCACCTGTTGGCTTTCTTCTTCTGCGCGCTGCGCCTCTTCTGCTTCCTGTTCCAGCAACTGCTTCTCGTACACTTTAAAGAACGGGTAATAGATGATGGCGGAGATAAAGGCGAGGATCACCACAAGAATAGCGGCGCGGAAATCCCAGCCGAGCGCCCAGGCCCCACCAATCGGTGCTGGCGCGGTCCAGGGTACAACCGAAATCACACGACCAATCAGATCCATTTTCATCGCCGCCCAGGCAATGATGGCGTTAACGAGCGGTGCCAGCAGGAACGGAATAAAGAACACCGGGTTCATCACGATTGGCGTACCGAAGATAACCGGCTCGTTAATGTTGAACATGCTGGGAACGATACTCAAACGACCAATGGAACGTAAATGCACCGAGCGACTGCGCAGATAGCAGAACACCAGTCCCATGGTCGCACCAGAACCGCCAATGACGATAAAGAATGTCCAGAAGGCTTCCATAAAGATGTGTGGCAACGGAGCCCCCTGAGCCAGCGCGCTCTGGTTCAGCCCCAGGTTTGTCAGCCAGAACATCTGCAGCATGCCAGAAACAATCGCCGCGCCATGAATCCCGGCAAACCACAGCAGGTGGCCGATCAGCACCGCCAGTAAAATCGCCGGCAGAGAATCCGCAGCGGAGACCAGGGGTTTGAACAGCGCCATAATGGCTTGCGGAATCAGCATGTTGAAATGCGTCTGAATCAGCAGGCTTAACGGGTAGAGCGTCAGCACAACCACCAGCACCGGGATCAGCAGGTCAAAGGAGTTTTTGATCATCGGTGGCACCTGGTCAGGCAGGCGAATGCCGATATTATGCGCCTTGAGGAAACGCATCATCTCCACACAGTACACGGCGACCAGAATCGCGGTGAAAATCCCGGTACCGCCCAGGCTATCCACCGGTAACGTGCCATTGGTTTTGGGTGCAGCAACCAGCAAAAAGGCCATCAGCGACAGCATGGCGCACATGAAGGGATCGAGCTGATGCGACTTCACATAGTGCTTGCCCAGGTTGTAGGCGATAGCCGCACAGATGTAGATAGACATGATGCCCATCGTCATGTCGAACGGCGTCAGAATACGCCCTTCATATTGCTTAGCCAGATCGAGCCACGCGCGGGCGAAGCCCCATGTGGTATCCGGCGAAAATGGCGGATAGGCAAAAACCAGCAGGAAAGAACCGACTATCATAAATGGCATAGCCGAGATGAAACCATCGCGGATTGCCATAACATGACGTTGGGAAGAAATCCGCCCGGCGACAGGGCTGACGTAGTTTTCGATAAAGCGAAAAATCACGTTAAACACAGCATTATTGGCAGACATAGCGGCTCTCCTGTCAGTCTATATAATTCAGCGCAACAGCGAATATGCTGCCATGCAGCAATCCATTTTTTGGGTTTAAGACCATGCTGGCTAACGAACCAGCATTACAACGAAGCAGGATACGTTTCATAGACGGCTCTTATTGATTATCGGGACAGAGGAAGTGACAAAATCAGTATTAACCCCGAAGAAAAACACTGCAACCGGTTACTGTAACCGGTTTCCGCGATTGTGAAGGTGATCGTGAAACGAGTGGTAACGGGATTGTTTTGACAAAATATTTACAGGGATCACAGGGTTGTGACAGATTATTGAAGATTATGTTCAGGAGAAGAAAATGAGTTTGCAGTCTGTCAGGCAATTTTTTGCCGATCACGCCCCCGATATTGACATCATCGAGCTCAATCAAAGTACCGCGACCGTCGCACTGGCTGCTGCCGCCCACAATGTTGAACCCGGTCAGATAGCTAAAACGTTATCGCTCAAAATCAAAAACGACGTGGTGTTAGTTGTCGCAAAAGGCGATGCCCGCCTGGACAACAAAAAACTGAAATCCACCTTTGGCGCAAAGGCGAGAATGGTCAGTAGCGATGAAGTGGTGACCCTAACTGGCCACCCGGTTGGCGGCGTGTGCCCGTTCGGGCTGGAAAACCCGCTGGCCGTTTACTGCGACGTCTCACTAAAACGCTATGAAGAAGTGCTCCCGGCTGCGGGCGCAATCCATAGTGCAGTACGTATTTCCCCGGAGCGGATGGCACAGTTGACGCACGCGAAGTGGGTTGACGTTTGTGAGTAACAAAGTAAGTGCCAGGCCACTGACCTGGCACTTATAAGACGGGTTACGCCGCGGATTTGGCCCCTTTCAATACCGCTACTCCAGGCACCCATGTCAGGATATCCGCCGCATTCAACAAGCCCACGTCGGAGTTCACGCCCAGTTTGGCCATGGCGTTGAATTTATGTGCCCGGATGGTCTTGATGTTGCGATCCAGATGCGTGGCAATTTCCGGCAACGACAGGCCACGCGTCATGCATTGTAAAATGGCGCGCTCGGTCGGACTCAGCGTACGAGTCTGACTGACATACCAATGATTGACTACATTCTCATTGATGCGACGGGTCTCCCCCAGAAGCGTACCAATATGACCAAGCAAAATAGGCAACGACGCCGATTTGCTTAACACGCCGTGCAACCGTGACGGAGAGAGTCGGCTGACCAGGCGCGCTTCACGGTCGTCATCTGCCAGCACGATCCGCTGAATACCCGGGCTTGCCATCGACAGCGTATGCAAACAAAGCAGACACTCCCGTCGAAGTTCCCGCATACTCGATAACGAGTAAATCACTGAAAAAAAGTCGTCTTTTTCTGCGCTTCGGTAAATGCCTTATGATCGTTAAAAAAATGAAAGTGATAAGCCTTCATGACTGACGATGCGAATAAATGGCGCAGGCCAGTCGCACTCATCATGCACCTCTCGATGACGGCAACATGCTTTTTCCCGGCACTGATTTCCATTCTGATTGCTCTCCATACGCCGACACAAGATTCAGCTCTTTGGCACCCTGCGCGCTATTAATCCACGCATACATTTCCGCGTTACTGCGCAATGACAGACGGCGCATGGCGCTGTTTTTCTGCGCACTGATCGTTTTATTGCTTTTTTTAAGTAGCATCGCGATTTGATTAATGCCCCACCCTTTTCCCAGCAGACGGAATACTTTTCGTTCAGAAAGCGTCAGAGAATCCAGCTTATTCGGTGATTCATCCATATCGATAAAATCTGCCGATAATAAAGTCTGGCTAATTTTTTCTGCACTTTCATCACCAGCGCGAATAGCATTTATCACGCCTTCCACGGGCTCTCTGTCAGAAAGCCGCGAATTCAGATAATAAGTGCAACGCTCGGACATGATTGTGGAGAGTGTAGGAGGAAGGGTTAACTACCGATAA
>NZ_CBFFRL010000145.1:0-12431 GCF_965644215.1 Phytobacter sp. V69 | reverse complement strand
TGTTTTAACAAATCAAAAGGGGTTTTGATAACTGGCTTAAAGCTGAAAGCTTTCCGGAACCCCCAGCCTAGCTGGGGTTTTTTTGTGCACAAAAAACGGGAACCATCAGGCTCCCGTTCTTCTTTAACCCGCAAGGCGGATTACATGTTCGCGATGATCGCGTCGCCAAACTCGCTACATTTCAGCAGTTTAGCCCCATCCATCAGACGTTCGAAATCGTAGGTCACAGTTTTGGCAGCGATTGCGCCTTCCATGCCTTTCACGATCAGGTCTGCGGCTTCGAACCACTGCATATGGCGCAGCATCATCTCAGCAGAGAGGATCACGGAGCCCGGGTTCACTTTGTCCTGGCCGGCATATTTCGGCGCGGTACCGTGGGTCGCTTCAAACAGTGCGCATTCGTCACCGATGTTCGCGCCAGGGGCGATACCGATACCACCCACCTGAGCTGCCAGCGCATCGGAGATGTAGTCACCATTGAGGTTCATACAGGCGATAACGTCGTATTCAGCCGGACGCAGCAGGATCTGCTGCAGGAACGCATCGGCGATCACATCTTTAATGATGATCTCTTTGCCGGTGTTCGGGTTTTTGATTTTCTGCCACGGGCCGCCGTCGATCAGCTCACCGCCGAATTCTTCGCGAATCAGCTGGTAACCCCAGTCTTTGAACGCGCCTTCGGTGAACTTCATGATGTTGCCTTTGTGTACCAGGGTCAGAGAATCGCGATCGTTGGTGATAGCGTATTCAATGGCCGCGCGTACCAGACGTTTGGTGCCTTCTTCGGAACACGGTTTGATACCGATACCGCAATGTTCCGGGAAGCGAATTTTCTTCACGCCCATCTCTTCGCGCAGGAATTTAATCACTTTTTCCGCATCAGCAGAGTCCGCTTTCCATTCGATACCGGCGTAGATGTCTTCGGAGTTTTCACGGAAGATGACCATGTCGGTCAGCTCAGGGTGTTTAACCGGGCTCGGCGTACCCTGGTAGTAACGTACCGGGCGCAGGCACACGTACAGATCCAGCTCCTGACGCAGGGCAACGTTCAGGGAACGAATACCGCCACCTACTGGGGTGGTCAGCGGGCCTTTGATGGCAACACGGTAATCGCGAATCAGATCGAGGGTTTCAGCCGGCAGCCAGACATCCTGACCGTAAAGTTGGGTAGATTTCTCACCGGTGTAAATTTCCATCCAGGAAATTTTACGCTCGCCTTTATAGGCTTTTTCCACAGCGGCATCGACCACTTTCAGCATCGCCGGGGTAACGTCGACACCGATTCCGTCACCTTCAATGAACGGGATAATCGGGTTATTCGGAACGTTCAGCTTGCCGTTTTGCAGGGTGATCTTTTTACCTTCCGCCGGAACAACTACTTTGCTTTCCATTCACCTCTCCTTCGAGCGCTTCTGGTTGTTACTGATTTTTGTTAATGAATTGTAATTAGCCCATCAATACTACCCGATAGTTGGGTGCCATGAAAGGCAATCATGATTCAGTTATAATGCTGTAAATGATAACTACTGAAAATACCATGAAGAAAACTTCTGATAGAAATCACCACCTTAAGCGATTCAGCTCACGACAAGCCACTAAGCCCGAACGTGAAAGCGGGCCAAAACGGGTGATTTTGTTCAATAAACCCTACGATGTTTTGCCCCAGTTCACTGACGAAGCGGGCCGCAGTACCCTCAAAGATTATATAACTGTTCAGAATGTATACGCGGCCGGGCGTCTGGACCGCGACAGTGAAGGGTTACTGGTACTCACCAACGACGGCGTGCTGCAGGCAAAACTCACACAGCCGGGGAAACGGACCGGGAAAATCTATTTTGTGCAGGTAGAAGGTGAGCCTGGTGAAGAGGCACTCAAAACCCTGCGCGAAGGGGTCACGCTTAACGATGGCCCAACGCTTCCGGCTGGTATTGAACGCGTGCCAGAGCCCGGGTGGCTGTGGCCACGCAATCCGCCGATTCGTGAACGAAAAGCTATCCCCACCAGTTGGCTTAAAATCACCCTTTATGAAGGCCGCAATCGTCAGGTTCGACGGATGACCGCACACGTGGGTTTTCCGACGTTGCGTCTCATTCGTTACGCGATGGGTAACTTTACGCTCGATGGCCTGGCCAACGGTGAATGGCGGGACGCGAAGTAAACACATTGTTTATCATCAATAATTTCTGCTAACGGCATGTATCAAGGATGAGGAAATGTATGCGCTTACGTATTGCCACCCTGTTGCTGCTATGCGCGGCATCGTCATACTCTTTTGCTGATGAAAATTGCGAGGCCCTCGGTGGGAGGGCAGCAGGCGAAGCGGACTATCTCTCAGAGATTGCCCACGTGAACAGCCCCACCCGCCTGCACTTCTATTCTGCCCCGGGTTCCGAGTGCCAACTGCCGACGTTTTTAGTCAACGGCGACGCGGTCGAAGTCCTGCGAAGCTCAGTGCTGTACGGAAAATCCGGCGGGGTATCATCCACGCATCCCTTTCGCTATGTGCGCTACCGCGATGCCAGCGGCGCATTCGCCGCCGGCTGGGTGACCGCCGATGGATTGACCACCTTACCTGCTCCTTTGCCCGTCAGCCAGGAATGCCAGGCGTGGGCCAACGACGCTTTGCGCACACGGGTACGAAACGCCCCTGCGGCCAATAACCAATTCCGCATTCAGGGTAAAGAACGGGCATCGTTTTACGCCATGCCTAACGACAAATGTCGCAGTTCGTCGGTATTTCTGGTGCCCGGTGATACGGTTTCGGCGCAGGAGCAGTCCGAAGATGATTTTCTTTAGGTAACCTGGTACGGTGCCGATCACCGTATCATCCGTGGCTGGCTTAAAAAATCGCAGCTCACCCCCACCGACAGCGGCGATCGTTATCGTGACGACATCAACCCGCTTTCTACCGATAAAGCCACGCGCGTAGCCACGCTGGCCCTGCGCACCGACTACCGCTGCGTTTTTTATGAAAGCTGGAATGCGCCAAAAGAGATTCAGATGATTGTCCGTGAAGATCACCAGTCAGCGCTCTGCCGTGGCGGTGCCGACAGCGAGACCGCCCCACCGGTGGCCTACATTAGTATCAACAAGCAGAATGGCGATATCAGCTGGCCGGATATGGCCGATGGCTTTGACGAATAACGTTGAGAAACCCGGAGGAAAGTATGTTTAAACCTCATGTTACCGTTGCCTGCGTTGTCCACGCGCAAGGCAAATTTTTGGTCGTGGAAGAGACAATCAGCGGCAAAGCATTATGGAACCAGCCCGCCGGGCATCTGGAAGCCAACGAGACGCTGGTGCAGGCCGCAAAACGCGAGCTGTGGGAGGAGACCGGTATTCACGCCACACCCGACGCCTTTATCCGTATGCACCAGTGGATAGCGCCAGACAAAACGCCGTTCCTACGTTTTCTGTTCGCCGTTGATCTTGACGATCTGTGTGCTACAGAGCCGCACGACAGTGATATCGACCGCTGCCTGTGGGTCAGCGCCGACGAGATCCTGAATGCCACGAACTTGCGATCGCCGTTGGTGGTGGAAAGCATCCGCAGCTGGCAAACCGGCACGCGTTATCCGCTGTCGATGATTGGCGAATTTAACTGGCCATTCAAGTAAGCATCTGCTTCCGATAAGAGCCGCATCACCGGCGGCTCTTTTACGCATTTCCCTGCCCCTTAATGCGATTAGTGCCAAAGTGAAATATTTAACCTCAACTTAACACACTAAGAAGTCACGCTACACTCAGCATATTCCTTCATCTTTACCTTTCCCCTCTGATTACTCCTGCTGTTTATGGGTCATTCTGCGCATTTATGCGCCAAAGCGATCGCGTCGTTAACAATTAAAGATCAAAAATCATACGCCGATAGACATCCAGGAAGGCAATCCCAACTTAAGGGATTTTTAATGACGCTACACGTTGAGACCAGAGGAACCGTGATGGCCAGACAGTATGTTCAAAGAAAGATGAGTACTCGCGCACAGATGTTGTTAACCGGCGCATTAACCATCACTCTCGGCTTTGTTGCAACGATCGGCGTGCTGAGCTGGCAGTCCAGCAATGAGCAAAAATCTCTGGCAGAGAATTACTTACACCAGATTGCACAAAGCGAAGCCCTGAAAATTCAGCAGGACCTTAACTATGCACGCGATGTGGCGCATAACCTCGGTCACAATCTGATTGCGTTACCTGACGCGGGGATAACGGATCGTAAAGTCGTCGATAAGATGATGGAATCCGCCCTGCGCGATAATCCTGATTACCTCTCCATCTCAGTGATTTTTGAAGAAAATGCCTTCGATGGCAAAGACGCGGAGTTCGCGGATAAGCCCGATCAGGCACCGGCAGGTCGTTATGCCTTCTTCGTTGACCACGATCAGTCAGGCAATTTTAAGATGCACCCGCTGCTCTCCTACATGACGCCAGGCCAGGGCGATTATTATCTGCTGCCGCAAAAATCCCAGAAAGACACGCTGATTGAGCCCTATAGCTACGCTTATAACGGCGTACCGACGCTGTTGACGTCAGTAGCTGCGCCGGTGGTCAGCCAGGGCAAACTGCATGCGGTGGTCACCTCAGACATCTCGCTTGCTTCGCTGCAGGAAAAAGTAAACCAGATTAAACCCTGGGAAGGCGGCGGTTACGCGGTACTGCTGTCGACGGCGGGTAAAGTCATCTCTTACCCGGACAAGAACCTGACGAGCAAACCCTTCCCGGGCAACACGAACAATTTCGCCCGGCAGGTGGTGGAACAACCCGATGCCATTCTTGGTGAGAATGCATTAGTCACCTGGCAACCAGTGTCGATTGGCAACAGTCCGGATAAATGGTACCTGGGCGTCGTGGCACCGGTCAGCCAGGTAATGGCCGCCGCCAACCGCCAGTTGATGAACGCCATCATCCTGATGGTAATCAGCATCCTGCTGGTGAGCGCCTTACTGGGCATGGTATTCAGCCGCAAAGTACTGAAACCGATCGGTGGTGAACCGCTGGAAGCCGCGACCATCGCGCTGGCCGTAGCAGACGGCAAACTGGATAACGAGATTAACGTGAAAGCGGGCGATCGCCGCAGCCTGTTCTTCGCCCTGCATACCATGCAGGCCCAGTTGCGCCAGATTGTCGGGCAGATCAAAGATGCCAGCGATTCCGTGCGTCAGGGGGCCGGTGAAATCGTCAGCGGCAACATCAACCTCTCTTCGCGCACAGAGCAGCAGGCCGCCGCACTGGAACAAACCGCCGCCAGCATGGAGCAGTTCAGTGCCACGGTGAAACATAATGCCACCAACGCCCACCAGGCCACGGCGCTGACCGCCAATGCAACACAAATTGCCAGCCGCGGTGAAGTGCTAGTCAGCCAGGTGGTGAAAACCATGTCGCAGATTGATGACAGCTCGAAGAAAATCAGCGATATCACCACCATGATCAACAGCATTGCCTTCCAGACCAATATTCTGGCGCTCAATGCCGCCGTTGAAGCGGCGCGCGCGGGCGAACAGGGGCGTGGTTTTGCGGTGGTGGCTTCCGAAGTGCGTAACCTCGCTCAGCGCAGCGCCAACGCGGTAAAAGAAATTGCCGCGCTGATTGAAGAGTCTAGCCAACGCGTCGAAAACGGCGTGCAACTGGTTAACGATGCCGGTAAAACCATGCAGGAGATGACCCAGGCGGTCAATTCCGTGCAGACCATCATCAATGAGATCGTCGTCGCTTCCGATGAGCAGGCCAAAGGCATTAGCCAGGTAACGATTGCGGTCAACGAGATGGACGGTGTCACCCAGCAGAACGCCTCGCTGGTACAAGAGATGGCAGCGGCGGCCAGTTCTCTCGAAGAGCAGGCCCAGCAGCTTGCACAAAGCGTGGAACAGTTCAGCATCGACGATCGGCGCGCTGCCTGACATCGCAACTGCATTTTGTTAACACCAACCCCAGCCATGCTGGGGTTTATCGTTGTGTGCCTGATTCCCCTCCCGCCATCATGCGGTAACGCGCGTCACAGAACGGATCGGCGGTAATTTCCACCTGACTTGTTGCGGATTGGTAATATGCAGGGGTGCCTGCGCGGCGAGTGCGTGATAGAATACGCCGCCTTGAAGTTCAATGTCGTGAGTATTCTATGTCTGATAGCCCAAAAAAAGTGATCGTCGGCATGTCCGGCGGTGTCGATTCTTCCGTTTCTGCCTGGCTGTTGTTGCAACAGGGTTATAAGGTGGAAGGCCTGTTCATGAAGAACTGGGAGGAAGACGACGGCGAGGAATACTGTACCGCAGCGGCCGATCTGGCAGATGCACAAGCTGTGTGCGACAAACTCGGCATTGAACTGCACACCGTAAACTTTGCCGCAGAATACTGGGATAACGTGTTTGAGCTTTTCCTGGCGGAATATAAAGCCGGACGTACGCCGAACCCGGATATTCTGTGCAACAAAGAAATCAAATTTAAAGCCTTCCTGGAATTTGCCGCCGAAGACCTGGGCGCGGACTATATCGCGACCGGTCACTACGTTCGCCGCGCCGATGTTGACGGTAAAAGCCGTCTGCTGCGCGGCCTTGATGGCAACAAAGATCAGAGCTATTTCCTTTATACGCTTGGTCATGAGCAGATCGCCCAGAGCCTCTTCCCGGTCGGGGAACTGGAAAAACCGGAAGTGCGTAAAATCGCCGAAGACCTGGGTCTTATCACCGCGAAGAAAAAAGACTCAACCGGTATCTGTTTTATCGGCGAGCGCAAATTCCGCGAATTTTTAGGCCGCTACCTGCCCGCCCAGCCGGGCAAAATTCTCACCGTTGACGGTGAAGAAATTGGCGAACATCAGGGGCTGATGTACCACACGCTGGGCCAACGTAAAGGTCTGGGGATTGGCGGGACTAAAGAAGGCAGTGAAGACCCGTGGTACGTGGTCGATAAAGATGTTGAAAACAATATTCTGGTGGTCGCGCAGGGGCACGATCACCCACGCCTGATGTCCGTTGGGCTGATTGCCCAGCAGTTACACTGGGTCAATCGCGAGCCGCTGGTCGGTACATTGCGCTGTACGGTGAAAACCCGCTACCGCCAGACCGATATTCCGTGCACCATTACCGCGCTGGATGACGACCGCATTGAAGTTCGTTTTGACGAGCCGGTTGCGGCGGTGACCCCAGGCCAGTCCGCGGTGTTCTATAGCGGCGAAGTGTGTCTTGGCGGCGGTATTATCGAACAGCGTATCGCGCTGCCGGTTTAATCGACGAGACAGAGATAGCGAATCAAGGAGCGAGTGTGGCTAAGAATTACTATGACATCACCCTGGCGCTGGCCGGTATTTGCCAGTCAGCCCGTCTGGTGCAGCAGTTGGCGCATCAGGGACATTGCGACGCCGACGCGCTCCATGTTTCTCTCAATAGCGTCATCGATCTCAACCCGGACTCGACCCTGAGCGTGTTTGGTGGCAGTGAAGCTAACCTGCGCACCGGTCTGGAAACGCTGCTCGGCGTACTCAATGCCAGCAGCCGTCAGGGGCTGAATGCCGAATTGACCCGCTATACTCTTAGCCTGATGGTGCTGGAGCGTAAGCTGGCGGGCCACAAAGGCGCGATGGATACGCTCGGCGATCGTATTGCCGGTTTGCAGCGCCAGCTCGAGCATTTTGATCTCCAGTCGGAGACGCTGCTCAGTGCTATGGCCGCGATTTATGTAGACGTGATTAGCCCACTCGGGCCGCGCATCCAGGTCACCGGCTCACCTGCGGTGCTGCAAAGCCCACAGGTACAGGCTAAAGTTCGCGCTACGCTGCTTGCTGGCATTCGTGCCGCGGTGCTGTGGCATCAAGTTGGCGGTGGCCGCCTGCAGTTAATGTTTTCCCGTAATCGCCTGACGACTCAGGCCAAACAAATTCTCGCTCATTGTTAACCTCCCGGAGTTCTGAACTATGGAATTATCCTCACTGACCGCCGTTTCCCCTGTCGATGGACGCTACGGCGATAAAGTCAGCGCGCTGCGCGGGATCTTCAGCGAATTCGGTTTGCTGAAATTTCGTGTACAAGTCGAAGTACGCTGGTTACAAAAGCTGGCGTCACATGCAGCGATCAAGGAAGTTCCTGCTTTTGCTGACGACGCAAACGGTTTCCTCGATAAAATCGTCGCTGACTTCAATGAAGAAGACGCTGCGCGCATCAAAACTATCGAGCGCACCACTAACCATGACGTCAAAGCGGTCGAATATTTTCTGAAAGAAAAAGTGGCGGACATCGCACAGTTACATGCGGTCTCTGAATTTATCCACTTTGCCTGCACCTCAGAAGATATCAATAACCTGTCCCACGCGCTGATGCTGAAAACCGCGCGTGATGAGGTGATTCTGCCGTACTGGCGCCAGGTGATTGACGCGGTGAAAGACCTGGCCGTGCAGTATCGTGATATCCCCCTGCTTTCTCGCACCCACGGGCAGCCGGCTACGCCGTCTACCCTCGGTAAAGAGATGGCTAACGTGGCCTACCGTATGGAACGCCAGTATCGCCAGTTGAACCAGGTGGAAATCCTCGGCAAAATCAACGGCGCGGTGGGTAACTACAACGCCCACATCGCTGCCTATCCGGAAGTGGATTGGCACCAGTTCAGCGAAGAGTTCGTGACCTCCCTGGGTATCCAGTGGAACCCGTACACCACGCAGATCGAGCCGCACGACTATATTGCGGAACTGTTTGACTGCATGGCGCGCTTTAACACCATCCTGATCGACTTCGATCGTGACGTCTGGGGTTACATCGCCCTGAACCACTTCAAACAGAAAACCATCGCTGGCGAAATTGGTTCGTCCACCATGCCGCACAAGGTTAACCCGATTGACTTCGAAAACTCCGAAGGCAACCTCGGCCTGTCCAACGCGGTGCTGCAACACCTGGCCAGCAAACTGCCGGTTTCCCGCTGGCAGCGCGACCTGACCGACTCCACCGTGCTGCGTAACCTGGGCGTGGGCGTGGGCTATGCGCTGATTGCCTATCAGGCAACGCTGAAAGGCGTGAGCAAGCTGGAAGTGAACCGCGACCGTCTGCTGGACGAACTGGACCACAACTGGGAAGTGCTGGCAGAGCCGATTCAGACCGTTATGCGCCGTTACGGTATCGAAAAACCGTACGAGAAGCTTAAAGAGCTGACCCGTGGTAAGCGTGTGGATGCCGAAGGCATGAAACAGTTCATCGACAGCCTCGCACTGCCGGAAGACGAAAAAGTCCGCCTGAAAGCGATGACCCCGGCAAACTACATTGGTCGCGCCACCACCATGGTCGACGAACTGAAATAAACGTTACCGTTTAGCCTTTAAAAAAGGTCCGGGCACTCTGTGTCCGGACCTTTTTATATTCCCCCCGTCCATGCTTCCTTCCTGCTGATTGACGTAATCCATTAGGGTTAGTTCGTTTTTTAATCTTTTCAGCTTGATTTCAGACAAATAATGCATCGCTATATATGTGAATATATAACGACAGATTATTGATGATCCAGGATGGACACCATGCCGCTTACCCGCAGAACCTTTCTTCAGGCCTGTTATCAACCAGCTTGTTTCCCGGTTTTCCTGCTTTTGCCGCCTCTCCCCTGACCTTGAGCATTGGCAGTGTGCCTGCGCCTTCCACCATTAACCGTATTGTCAGCGCGGGTGGACCAGCCGACCTGCTTCTGCTCGCCGCCGCACCGGAAAAACTGGCGGGCTTTTCCTCCTTTGATTTTTCCCACGCCCCGATTCAGGTATTGCCGGAGGCGATCCGCAGATTACCCAAACCAGGGCGACTGGCTGGACGCGCGACCACGCTGTCGATGGAGCAGTTGATGGCGCTCAAGCCGGATGTGATTGTCGATTGCGGTAACGCGGATGAGACCTGGACCTCGCAGGCGCGGCGGGTCAGCGAACTGACGCACATCCCCTGGGTGCTGATAA
Source organism: Phytobacter sp. V69 (assembly GCF_965644215.1). NCBI lineage: Bacteria > Pseudomonadati > Pseudomonadota > Gammaproteobacteria > Enterobacterales > Enterobacteriaceae > Phytobacter > Phytobacter sp. V69. Next base: position 2,524 of record NZ_CBFFRL010000145.1, on the reverse strand, counting down.
GCGGCGAGCTGGCCTCCTCCCCCGCGCAGCTCCAGGCGATAGGTGCGCTGGCGGGCACAGAAACCCGCACCGCCCGCCAGGCCGAACTGGCAAAACACTTTATCGATGATGCACAGGCCTGAGTCAGGTGTCACTGGAAAACCTGCTGCAGTGGCAGCCGGACATCGTGCTGGTGCAGGAAGAGACCACCCGCCAGTACATCATGCAGGATCCTGCATGGCAGGGAGTCAATGCGGTAAAAAATCAGCGCATCCTGCTGCTCGACGGCCTCCCCTTTGGCTGGCTGGACGCACCGCCCGGAATCAACCGTCTGGCCGGTCTGCGCCGTCTGCATGCGTGGCTTGCGCCGGAAATCGCCCTCCATTTCGAGGACGATCTCACCCACTACAGCGAACTTTTCTGGCATGAACCACTCAGCAAAGCAAACTTTGAGAGGCTGATGAAGGCGGCATGAAATTCTCGCTTCTGGTTGGACTTTTGACTGCCATCACGGTGTTGTGTGTGCTGGCGGCCATGATGTACGGTCCCTGGCACCTGACGCTCTCTCAGGTTATCGCTCTGCTTATGCAACGCGACAGTGATGCGCTCACTGCTCAGGCAGGCATCGTGCTCTGGCAGATCCGCATCCCTCGCCTGTTCGCCGCGTTGCTGATCGGTGCCGCGCTGGCAGGGGCCGGTACCACCTATCAAGGGAGCTTTCGCAACCCGCTGGTGTCACCAGATATTCTGGGTGTCGCCGCCGGTGCCGGGCTCGGGGCCTGCCTTGGGATCTGGTGCGGGCTGTCGATTGTCTGGATCCAGATTCTGGCGTTTTGCGGTGGCTTACTGGTGGTGGCAGGCGTCTGGCTGATTACCCTTAAAGCCTCGCGGCACGATCCGGTATTGACGCTGGTACTGGCGGGTATTGCGCTGGGAACCCTGTGCGGTGCGAGTATCTCGTTAATCAAAACGCTGGCCGATCCCTATACTCAGCTTCCTTCGATCACCTTCTGGCTGCTCGGCGGGTTATCGTCGATCGCCACGTCGGATCTGATGTTTGCCGGCCCGGTGATGGTGATAGGCGCGATCCCGCTGTTTCTGCTGCGCTGGCGAATGAATTTGTTGACCCTCTCCGATGACGAAGCCACTTCACTCGGTGTGAACGTGACGCGCCTGCGCTTAACGCTGGTGGTGTGCGCGACGCTGATAACCGCCAGTGCCGTGTCCGTGGCGGGAGTTATTGGCTGGATCGGGCTGGTCGTTCCGCATATTGGCCGCCTGCTTATCGGTAGCAACCACCAGCGCCTGTTGCCCATCGCCATGATCGTCGGGGCCACTTTACTGCTGTTGACCGATACCCTCGCCCGCACGCTCAGCGCCACCGAAATCCCACTTGGCATCCTCACCGCCTTTATCGGCGCCCCCTTCTTTCTGCTGCTGTTGCCACGAAGAGGCCACCCATGAGCGTAGAGATCAACCACGCCTCGCTGGGCTATGCGGGCCGGACCGTTTTGCAAGACGTCTCGTTCACCCTGCAAAGCGGCTCGCTGTGCTGCCTGCTGGGGGCCAACGGCAGCGGCAAAACCACCCTGATGCGCAGCATTCTGGGCGTATTGCCACTACGCAGCGGAGAGATCCTGCTCAACGGTCAGCCCGTCGGGCTGCTTTCCCCTGCCGCCCGTGCGCGCGCCATCGCCTGGGTGCCGCAGGCGCACGAGGGGGCATTTGCCTTCTCGGTGATGGACATGGTGATGATGGGGCTAATCCCGCATCTGGGCACTTTTAGCCAGCCGGGACGTAAAGAGCGCGACGACGCCGCAGACCAGTTGGCGGCACTCGGCATCACCCATCTTGCCGGGCGTAACTGGAAAGAGCTGAGCGGTGGCGAACGCCAGTTAGTGCTGATTGCCCGCGCCCTGGTGCAGCGCCCGCAGTTACTGTTGCTGGATGAACTCGCCTCCAGTCTCGATTTTGGCCATCAGATTAGCCTGCTGGAAACCTTGAAACGGCTTCAGCAAACCGGCATGACGCTGTTAATGGCAACGCACCATCCCCAGCACGCCCGCGCTATCGCCGACACAGTTATCCGCATTGAGCCAGATGGACGCGTCACGCAGGGGCCTGTCAACCATCAGTTGCAGGTGGAACACCTTGCCGAACTCTATCGGGTCACACCCGAACAGATACGCCACCACCTGGGCAACACACACATAAAGGAATAATGATGCTCATTGACGATATTGATTTTGCCCACCTCTATCAGCAGCAGTTGCAACTGGCCGGGCGTACGGAAAAAACGCCGGATCACTGGGATGCCAAAGCTGAAAAAATGGCCGCCAGCTGCGCCGCCCCCACCGACAGCTACTTGCAGCAGTTACTGGCGAAAATCGACCTTACCGACGCGCACAGCCTGTTCGATATGGGCTGCGGCCCAGGAACGGTGGCCCTGGCGCTGGCGGAATAAATAACCTCCGGCATAGCCGGAGGTTTTTCTGATGCGCCTATAAGGCTCTCTTACCAGCCGCGCCCTAACAGGCGCATACGA
>NZ_CBFFRL010000144.1:0-12473 GCF_965644215.1 Phytobacter sp. V69 | reverse complement strand
TGAGTAGCATTATTGGCAGAGCCAACTTATTGCTGACCACCTCCATAGGAGGTGGTGTTCATGCAAATATAAAAAAAAAGCGCGTAAGCGCTTTTTTTATAACCGGCCCTGCCCTTTAAGCCACTCTCTTAACAAGAAGAGTGCGCTGACATTGCGGGCCTCGTGGAAATCAGGCTCTTCCAGCAAGTCCATCAAGTGTGCCAGCGGCCAGCGCACCTGCGGCAATGGCTCTGGCTCATCACCGGGCAGCGATTCAGGATATAAATCCTCGGCAACCAGAATATTCATTTTGCTGGAGAAGTAAGACGGGGCCATGCTGAGTTTTTTGAGGAACGTCAGTTCCTTTGCGCCAAAACCCACCTCTTCTTTGAGCTCGCGGTTAGCCGCCTCGTACATATTTTCACCGGGATCGATCAATCCTTTCGAAAATCCCAGCTCATAAGATTCAGTACCCACAGCATATTCGCGAATAAGGATGATATGATCGTCTACAATTGGCACAATCATTACCGCTTCACGCGATGAGGGACGCATACGTTCGTAAACACGACGTACACCGTTACTGAATTCCAGGTCCACGCTTTCAACGTTAAAAAGTCGTGAAGAGGCGACGGTTTCAACGTTAAGAATGGTGGGTTTTTGCAATGATTCGCTCATTATTATCGGTCTTTCCAGAGAATACTGGCATTATTGTGCGACATGCGACACTGTTTCGGCAATGTCCTTCGCGCCTCATTTACATTCCTGTAACTTACCAGAAGCTATTTCCCAAATAAACTCAAAAGTCAAGAGGTTGAAATAAAACTAAGAATTTGCTGATATTCGTTTTGTTGCGGCTTTGCTAAGATTTGCATGTTGTCAGGCGCTCACATATAAGACTAACGATTTGCCCGATAACGCTCCAGCCATATTCATAGAATTTACGGGAAAGGGTGCAACTGACTACACCTGCTAGTAAAAGTAAGATGGGGAAAGCATGAGCACCATTTTGATTTATTTCGCTGCTATGCTGGCCTGCGCATGCCTTGTCGGGTGGTTTTACAGAATGCGATCGCAAAGGCGATACCGTCTGCCACATCTGCAAGCTTTCGTCGGTGCAACAACCCGCAAATTAACTCCTGATGAGCGCAGCGCTGTTGAAAGCTATCTGGAATCGCTTTCCCGTACCCGTCAGGCACCCGGTCCGACCGGCGCAACCGCGGCGCCGATCTCCCTCACACTCAACGCACAAAGCAATACCGTCATCAGCGTAACCCGGGCGATTACCCGCTACGGCATTACCACCGATGCCCCAAACAAATGGCGCTACTATCTCGATTCTGTCGAAGTCCATCTGCCGCCGTTCTGGGAGCAGTACATTAATGACGAAAACAGCGTTGAGCTTATCCGCACCGACTCACTGCCTTTGGTCATTTCGCTCAATGGCCACGCATTGAATGAGTACCGTCCGGAAGAACACAGCCTGATGCCGGAACAGGTTTCGTCATTGCACTCCGCCATTCGCGGTGAAGAGACGGAACAAATTGAGCTGCTCAATATTCGCCATGAAACGGTGGAAGAATACGCGCTGAGCCGCCCGGATGGCATGCGTGAAGCCTTGCTGATCGCCACCTCGTTTTTACTGTTCTTTTTCTGCCTGATGACGCCAGACGTATTTGCCCCCTGGCTTGCCGGGGCCGCAATCATGCTGCTGGCGGACGGGCTTTGGGGCGTCTTTGCACCGCCCGCGCAAAATGCACTGCGCGAAATCCACTGTCTGCGCGGAACCCCTAAACGCTGGGGGCTCTTTGGCGAAAACAACCAGGAACAGATCAACAATATTTCCTTAGGGATTATCGATCTTATCTACCCGCGCCACTGGCAGCCGTTCATCGCCCAGGACCTGGGGCAGCAAAGCGATATTGATATTTACCTCGACCGCCATGTCGTGCGTCAGGGGCGTTTCTTATCGCTGCATGACGAGGTCAAGAATTTCCCCCTCCAGCACTGGGTGCGCAGCGCCGTGATTTCCGCCGGCGCGCTGCTGGTCCTGATCATGCTGCTGATGTGGGTGCCGCTGGATATGCCTATCAAATTTACCCTTTCGTGGATTAAAGGTGCCCAGACCATCGAAGCGACGAAAGTGAACCAGCTTGAAGAAGCCGGGCTACGCATCGGTGACTCGCTGAAAATTCGCGGTACCGGCATGTGCAGCATCCATTCATCAAGCAACTGGACCTCGCGCCAAAGCTCGCCATTTGCGCCGTTCGACTGCTCGCAAATTATCTGGAACGACGCGCCGCCGCTGCCACTGCCGGAATCAGAGACCGTCACCAAAGCGACCGCGCTGGTTGAAGCTGTTAATCGCCAGCTACACCCTAAACAGGAAGACGATTCCCGCGTCAGCCCGGCACTGCGCACCGCGATTCAGAAATCCGGGATGGTCTTGCTGGATGATTTTTCCGAGATTGTGCTAAAAACACAGGATCTGTGTTCGGCCGATGATGACTGCCTGCGGCTTAAAAACGCGCTGGTCAATCTGGGGAACAGCAAGGACTGGGATACACTGACGGCCCGCGCCAGTACAGGGAAACTCACCGGTGTGAATGTGTTGTTGCGCCCGGTCAGCGCGGAATCGCTGGATAATCTGGTCACCACCTCCACCGCGCCGTTTATCCAGCGCGAAACCACCCGTGCGGCCCAGGCTCTTAACAGCCCGGCCCCTGGCGGCTTCCTGATTATCAGCGAAGAAGGCAGCGAACTGGTGGATCAGCCCTACCCGGCCGTCGCGTTATACGATTACCCGGCAGCAGATCAATGGGGTGAGTTCCAGCGTCTGGCAGAAATGCTGATGCAAACTCCGTTCAGTGCCGAGGGCATCATCACCAATATTTCGACTGACGCCAATGGCACTCGCCATGTCAGCCTGCACCGGATGCCGGACAGCTCAACCGGGCTCTGGCGCTACATCAGTACCGCATTTCTGCTGCTGGCAATGGTTATCTGCTGCATTTATAACGGTGTCCAGGCGCTGCGCCGCTACCACCGAAACCGCACGCGTCTGGCTGAAATTCAGCAATACTACGAAAACTGCCTGAATCCTGGGCTCATCCCCGCACCTGATAGCCTGACCTGATAAATGTCACGCGCGCCAGCTATGTTAACCTGTCGCGCATCTTTATTTCTGGCTGGAGTTTCCTATGCATTTTGATATCGACTGGCAGAACGTGGATACCGTTCTGCTGGACATGGACGGTACGCTGCTCGATCTCGCCTTTGATAACTATTTCTGGCAAAAACTGGTGCCAGAAACATTTGGCGAGAAGCAGGGCCTCACGCCAGATGAGGCCCAGGCCGTCCTGCGTCAGGAATATCACGCCGTGCAGCATACGCTAAACTGGTATTGTCTGGATTACTGGAGCGAGCGTTTAGGGCTGGATATCTGCGCGATGACCACGCAGCAGGGGCCACGCGCCGTGCTGCGTGAAGATACCGTCCCTTTTCTTGAGGCACTGCAAAAAAGCGGTAAACGGCGCATTCTGCTGACCAATGCCCATCCGCATAATCTCGCGGTGAAACTTGAGCACACGGGTCTGGCATCACACCTTGATTTATTGCTTTCCACCCACACATTTGGTTATCCGAAAGAGGATCAGCGTTTGTGGCAGGCCGTCGCGCAAGAGACAGGCCTGAACGCCGAAAGAACGCTGTTCATTGATGACAGCGAGCCCATTCTGGATGCCGCCGCAAAATTTGGCATTCGTTACTGCCTGGGCGTAACCAACCCGGACTCGGGCCTGGCGGAGAAAAGCTATCTGCGCCATCCTGGCATGAACGATTACCGTCACCTGATTCCCTCACTGAGCGTGAAGGAGGGATAATGAAAGAACAGTCAACACCCGATGTTCGCCTCGATAAATGGTTGTGGGCTGCGCGCTTTTATAAAACACGCGCGCTGGCTCGCGAAATGATTGAGGGCGGCAAGGTGCATTACAACGGTCAGCGCAGCAAGCCGAGTAAAATCGTCGAACTGAACGCCACTCTGACGCTCAGGCAGGGCAATGACGAACGTACGGTGATTATTAAAGCCATCACCGAACAACGCCGCCCTGCCACCGAAGCCGTCGAACTGTATGAAGAGACGGCGGAAAGCGTAGCGAAGCGCGAAAAAATGGCGCTGGCACGGAAGATGAATGCGCTTACAATGCCGCACCCCGACAGGCGACCGGATAAAAAAGAACGCCGCGACCTGATGAAATTTAAATACGGTGACAGCGAGTAACGCGCACCCGCAAGAGAGAAAACTATGGCTCAACATGACCAATTACACCGTTACCTGTTCGAAAACTATGCCGTGCGTGGCGAGCTGGTAACCGTCTCCGAAACCTGGAAGCAGATCCTGGAAAACCATAGCTATCCGCAGCCAGTAAAAACCATCCTCGGTGAATTGCTGGTCGCCACCAGCCTGCTGACTGCCACCCTGAAATTTGCGGGCGACATTACCGTTCAGTTGCAGGGCGATGGCCCGATGAGCCTGGCCGTCATCAACGGCAACAACCGTCAGCAGATGCGCGGTGTCGCGCGCGTGCAGGGCGACGTTGCCGAAGATGCAGACCTGAAAACGCTGGTTGGCAATGGCTACCTGGTCATTACCATCACGCCAGAAGAAGGTGAGCGTTATCAGGGTGTTGTGGGTCTGGAAGGCGATACGCTGGCGACCTGCCTGGAAGATTATTTCCTGCGTTCCGAACAGTTGCCAACCCGCCTGTTCATCCGCACGGGCGATGTGGATGGCGCCCCGGCCGCAGGCGGCATGCTGCTGCAGGTTTTACCGGCTCAGGAAACGCAGACGGTGGATTTTGAACACCTGGCAACCCTGACTGAAACGATCAAAGCAGAAGAGCTCCTTACGCTTCCGGCGCAGGATGTTTTGTGGCGCTTGTACCACGAAGAAGAAGTCACCCTGTACGACCCGCAGGAGGTGGAATTCAAGTGTACCTGTTCCCGTGAACGCTGTGCTGATGCGTTAAAAACCCTGCCAGATGAAGAAGTTGACAGCATCATTGCCGAAGAAGGCGAGATCGACATGCATTGCGATTACTGCGGTAATCACTATCTGTTCAATGCTATGGATATTGCTGAAATCCGCAATAACGCCTCCCCTGCCGACCCGCAAGTGCATTAATTACTGCCGAAATTGTCAGCAAAAGCGCCACCTTATGGGTGGCGCTTTTGCATAGCACGTCACGTTTCCGCTAAAATGTTTTATGAAAGTCTTACGTAATTTACTTTCATGAAAGCGATTACAGTCACAAAGCAACCGTTAAAAATATCGCTTTATGTCGCTTTAATAACATTTTCCCGATTATTCTAGCTATTATTGCCAGAAACCGTGTCGCCACGTGACCCATGTCACAGTGTTTTCCGCGACATGGGGTTTGTCGAGATAAGTAAATCTATGAGCCCCGTCGCGGTCAGGGAATGAGCAACAACCCTACAATTTCAGGCAGTACATATTGGCTAAGGAGTAGTGACATGCGCGTTAACGATTTAACCCCGCAAGATCTCAAGGCTTATGGTATCAACGATGTTCAGGATATCGTCTACAACCCCGACTACGATACGCTGTATCAGGAAGAGCTCCGTCCAGACCTGGAAGGATACGAGCGTGGCGTGTTGACGAATGCTGGTGCTGTCGCCGTCGACACCGGTATTTTCACCGGCCGTTCGCCGAAAGATAAGTACATTGTCCGTGATGACATCACCCGTGACACCGTCTGGTGGTCTGATAAAGGCAAAGGCAAGAACGACAACAAACCGCTCTCGCCAGAAATCTGGCAGCACCTGAAAGGCCTGGTGACACAACAGCTCTCCGGTAAACGTCTGTTTATTATCGATGCGTTCTGTGGCGCAAACCCGGATACCCGTCTTTCCGTTCGCTTTGTCACCGAAGTCGCCTGGCAGGCGCACTTTGTGAAAAATATGTTCATCCGTCCAACCAACGAAGAACTCGCTGATTTTAAACCTGATTTTATCGTCATGAACGGGGCGAAATGCACCAACCCGTTATGGAAAGAGCAGGGAATGAACTCAGAGAACTTCGTGGCGTTCAATCTGACCGAACGCATTCAACTGATTGGCGGCACCTGGTACGGCGGTGAAATGAAAAAAGGGATGTTCTCAATGATGAACTACCTGCTGCCGCTGAAAGGGATTGCATCGATGCACTGCTCGGCAAACGTCGGCGAGAAAGGCGATGTGGCTATCTTCTTCGGGCTGTCCGGCACCGGGAAAACCACCCTGTCGACCGACCCGAAACGCCGCCTGATTGGTGATGACGAACATGGCTGGGACGACGACGGCGTCTTCAACTTCGAGGGCGGTTGCTACGCCAAAACCATCAGGCTGTCTGAGGAAGCAGAACCGGATATTTTCCACGCCATCCGCCGCGATGCCCTGCTGGAAAACGTCAGCGTACGCGCCGACGGCAGCATCGATTATGACGATGCTTCGAAGACCGAAAACACCCGTGTGTCGTATCCGATCTACCACATCGACAACATCGTTAAGCCGGTGTCAAAAGCCGGGCATGCAACAAAAGTCATCTTCCTGACCGCAGACGCATTTGGCGTACTACCACCGGTTTCCCGTCTTACCGCCAACCAGACGCAGTACCACTTCCTGTCCGGGTTTACGGCAAAACTGGCGGGTACCGAGCGCGGCGTCACCGAGCCTACACCGACCTTCTCTGCCTGCTTTGGTGCCGCATTCCTGTCGCTGCACCCCACGCAGTACGCAGAAGTGCTGGTGAAACGCATGCAGGCCGTTGGCGCGCAGGCCTATCTGGTGAATACAGGCTGGAACGGCACCGGCAAGCGCATCTCCATTAAGGATACGCGGGCGATTATCGATGCGATTCTGGATGGTGAGCTGGATAATGCCGAAACCTTCACCCTGCCGATGTTTAATCTGGCGATCCCAACCGCGTTGACCGGCGTAGAGACGAAAATTCTCGACCCGCGCAATACTTACGCATCGCCGGAACAGTGGCAGGAGAAGGCAACTCAGTTGGCAAAACTGTTCGTCAGTAACTTTGAGAAGTACACGGATACCGCTGCGGGCGCCGCGCTGGTGAGCGCAGGGCCGAAGCTGTAATTTTCCAACACAAGACAAACAAAACCCGCCGGAAGGCGGGTTTTTTGTTAACTCTCTTTGCTCTGTGTGGTCACTCGCGTAAGCGGAACCGGTAGCCAGGCGCGTATCGACAGCCCGCCCCGCTCGCTGGTCCCCAGCTCAAGCAAGCCGTTGTGGTTATCGACAATACGCTGAACAATCGCCAGCCCAAGCCCGGTGCCGCTGGTGCTACGCGCACTGTCGCCACGGACAAACGGCTGGAACAGATGTTTACGCTGCTCTGGCTTGATGCCAGGGCCATCATCCTCTACCTGGAACCAGGCGCGATTAAGCTCCGTACCGCTACTGACCTTGATCCAGCCATTACCGTAGCGGGCCGCGTTCACCACCATGTTGGCAACCGCACGCTTAATGGAAAGCGGATGCATGCGAACCATAATTTCACTGTCGTTCAGCGCCGTATCGATTTCGCGCTCATAGCCACTTTCGGCAGCCACCACTTCGCCCAGCACCGCGTTCAGCTCGGCGATTTCCATCGGCATCTCCTGCCCGGTGCGCAGGTAGTCGATAAACTGCTCGATGATGGCATTGCACTCCTCGATATCTTTATTGATCGACTCGGCAAGGTAACCATCTTCTTCGGCCATCATCTCAGTGGCCAGGCGAATACGGGTCAGCGGGGTACGCAAATCGTGGCTCACCCCGGCCATCAGCAGCGTACGGTCATCCGCCAGTTGCTTCACGCCTGAGGCCATCTGGTTAAAGGCGCGGGTCACCGAACGCACTTCGGAGGCACCGTACTCACGCAACGGCGGTGGAATATGTCCTTTCCCCACTTTCAGCGCGGCATGTTCCAGGTCGACCAGCGGTCGGTTCTGTATTCGGATAAACAGCCATGCGCCCCCTATCGCCAGCAGCATGATAGCCAGCGTATAGCGGAACAGCGGGGAGAAGTCGCCCTGATGAATTTCCGTCAGGGGCACGCGTACCCAGATATTGGGCGACAGCCAGGTTTTCAACCAGACGACCGGCGAGCTTTTGTTGACCTCAACGCGCACTTCCGTTGGGCCGCCCAATTGCTGCGCCATCTGCTGGCTTAAAAACTCATAATGCTGCGCCCAACGCAGGCCTGCGTCTTCAGCGGCTTCGTTGGAATAGAGCGAGATGCCGAGTTCGCGATAGATTTCACGGCGAAAAGCCGGTGGCACCACCAGCTGCGTGCCGTCCTCCAGTTGCAGTTTATCGGTCATCAGCATACGAACTTCGTAGGCAAGCACCTTATTAAACTGCTGGAGGCTGGGCAAAATCGCGAAATTCAGCACCACGAGGTAGGTCGTTACAAGGCTGACGAACAGCAATGTGACGATCAACAACAGCGTGCGGGCAAAAGAACTGCGCGGTGAGAAGCGCATTCGCCTCATGCTTTAGAACCGTCCGGCACAAAGACGTAGCCCAGACCCCAAACGGTCTGAATATAGCGTGGGTGAGCCGGGTCCTGTTCAACCATGCGACGCAGGCGGGAGATTTGCACGTCGATAGAACGCTCCATCGCGGAGTATTCACGACCACGGGCGAGGTTCATCAGCTTATCGCGCGACAGCGGCTCACGCGGGTGGCTCACCAGCGCTTTCAGCACGGCGAACTCACCGCTGGTTAGCGGCATCGGCTCATCTTCACGGAACATCTCGCGGGTACCGAGGTTCAGCTTGAACTTACCAAATGCGATAACCGCTTCTTCCTGAGACGGCGCGCCCGGCAGTTCATTTGCCTGACGACGCAGTACCGCACGGATACGTGCCAGCAGTTCACGCGGGTTGAACGGTTTTGGAATGTAATCATCAGCACCGATTTCCAGGCCAACGATACGGTCAACTTCTTCCCCCTTCGCCGTCACCATAATGATCGGCATCGGGTTACTCTGACTGCGCAGGCGGCGACAGATGGACAGGCCATCTTCACCCGGCAGCATTAAGTCGAGAACCATCAAGTGGAATGATTCGCGGGTCAGCAGACGATCCATTTGCTCCGCGTTAGCGACGCTACGAACCTGGAAGCCCTGCTCGGTAAGATAACGCTCGAGCAGCGCGCGCAGGCGCATATCGTCATCCACTACCAGAATCTTATAATTCTCTTGCATTGTTTTTACTCCCAAAGGTTCCGACAATTATGAGTGCGTATTCTAAAAAAGTGCGCGTCCAGGACCAGCTAAATCTGGTATAAATTCTAGTCGAAATTGTTACAAAGCATATTTAACAGCAGCTTATATGCATATTCCATCACATAAATGATGATTAATCCGCACCTTAAGGGTCGGTGATTTGTAAAGAAATCAGAAAAAAAATAAGGTCCACAAAATGAAAACGCCCCTGATCACCCGAGAAGGCTACGACAAGCTGAAACAGGAACTGGATTATCTCTGGCGTCAGGAGCGCCCGGAAGTCACCAAAAAAGTCACCTGGGCGGCAAGTCTCGGCGACCGTAGCGAAAATGCCGACTACCAGTACAACAAAAAACGCCTGCGTGAGATAGACCGGCGCGTTCGCTATCTGACAAAGTGCCTGGAAAACCTGAAAATTGTCGATTACTCCCCGCAGCAGGAAGGCAAAGTCTTCTTCGGCGCCTGGGTGGAGATTGAAAATGATGATGGCAACACCTTACGCTTTCGCATCGTGGGTTACGACGAGATTTTTGGCCGTAAAGACTACATCTCCATCGATTCGCCAATGGCGCGTGCGCTACTGAAAAAAGAGGTCGGCGATGTCGCGCTGGTGCAGACGCCCGGCGGCGAGGCCACCTGGTACGTCAATGAAATCGAGTATGTGAAATAAGCACCAGGAACAATCCGGGAGCCCCCGGCGCGACTGGCATTTTTCTGTGTCAGTCCGTATAACTATCCCCTGATTTTGTTCAGAAGATGATATTGAAATGATGAATGATTCGCTCTGCCGCATTATTGCGGGTGAACTTCAGGCAAGGTCCGAACAGGTAGAAGCTGCCGTTCGCCTGCTTGATGAAGGGAACACCGTGCCGTTTATCGCGCGTTATCGTAAAGAAGTCACCGGCGGTCTGGATGACACGCAGCTGCGTAATCTGGAAACCCGCCTGAGTTATCTGCGTGAACTGGAAGACCGCCGTCAGACGATCCTCAAGTCCATCGGCGAGCAGGGTAAATTGACCGAGGCGCTGGAAAACGCCATCAACGGTACGTTGAGCAAAACCGAACTCGAAGACCTCTATCTGCCGTACAAACAAAAACGCCGTACGCGTGGCCAAATCGCCATCGAAGCTGGCCTGGAGCCGCTGGCCGAGCTGCTGTGGAACGAACCGTCCCACGACCCGGACAGCGAAGCCGCGAAATACATTGATGCAGATAAAGGCGTAGCCGACAGCAAAGCAGCTCTGGATGGCGCACGCTACATCCTGATGGAACGCTTTGCCGAAGACGCTCAGCTGCTGGCAAAAGTGCGTGATTATCTGTGGAAGAACGCCCATCTGGTGGCCACGGTCGTCAGCGGCAAAGAAGAGGAAGGCGCGAAATTCCGCGACTATTTCGATCACCACGAACCGATTTCCACCGTGCCGTCACACCGCGCACTGGCTATGTTCCGTGGCCGCAACGAAGGCGTACTGCAGCTTTCCCTGAATGCCGATCCGCAGTTCGATGAGCCGCCCAAAGAGAGCCACTGCGAGCAAATTATTATCAACCACCTCGGCCTGCGTCTGAACAACGCACCGGCTGACAGCTGGCGCAAAGGCGTGGTCAGCTGGACGTGGCGTATCAAGGTGCTGATGCACCTCGAAACCGAACTGATGGGCACCGTGCGTGAGCGTGCGGAAGACGAAGCGATCAACGTCTTCGCCCGTAACCTGCACGATCTGCTGATGGCCGCGCCTGCTGGCCTGCGGGCCACCATGGGTCTCGATCCGGGTCTGCGCACCGGCGTGAAAGTCGCCGTTGTCGATGGCACCGGCAAACTGGTCGCCACCGATACCATTTACCCGCATACCGGTCAGGCAGCCAAAGCCGCGGTGGCGGTCGCTGCGCTGTGTGAAAAACACAACGTTGAACTGGTGGCCATCGGTAACGGCACCGCCTCACGCGAGACGGAACGCTTCTATCTCGACGTGCAGAAACAGTTCCCGAAAGTGATCGGCCAGAAAGTGATCGTCAGCGAAGCCGGTGCGTCGGTGTACTCTGCGTCCGAACTGGCCGCACTGGAGTTCCCGGATCTGGACGTTTCCCTGCGTGGCGCGGTGTCGATCGCCCGTCGTTTGCAGGATCCGTTGGCTGAGCTGGTGAAAATCGATCCGAAATCCATTGGGGTTGGCCAGTATCAGCACGACGTCAGCCAGACGCAGCTGGCGCGTAAGCTGGATGCCGTAGTCGAAGACTGCGTGAACGCCGTTGGCGTGGATCTCAACACCGCCTCTGTGCCGCTGCTGACGCGCGTTGCCGGTTTAACCCGCATGATGGCGCAGAATATCGTCGCCTGGCGTGATGAAAACGGTCAGTTCCAGAACCGCCAGCAGCTGTTAAAAGTGAGCCGTCTGGGGCCAAAAGCCTTTGAACAGTGCGCGGGCTTCCTGCGTATCAACCATGGCGATAACCCGCTGGATGCCTCCACCGTGCACCCGGAAGCATACCCTGTCGTGGAGCGCATTCTGGCCGCAACTCAGCAGGCGCTGAAAGATCTGATGGGTGACAACAGCGCACTGCGCAACCTGAAAGCGGTAGACTTCACCGACGAACAGTTTGGCGTGCCAACCGTTACCGACATCATTAAAGAGCTGGAAAAACCGGGCCGCGACCCGCGCCCGGAGTTCAAAACCGCGCAGTTCGCTGACGGTGTTGTAACGATGAATGATCTGCTGCCGGGCATGGTACTGGAAGGTGCCGTCACCAACGTCACCAACTTCGGCGCGTTTGTCGATATCGGCGTGCATCAGGATGGTCTGGTGCACATCTCTTCACTGGCCGATAAATTTGTCGAAGATCCACATACCGTGGTGAAAGCCGGCGATATCGTCAAAGTGAAAGTGCTGGAAGTGGACCTGCCGCGTAAACGTATTGCGCTGACCATGCGCCTTGATGAGCAGCCGGGAGAGAGCAATTCACGCCGGGGTAACGGTGGTAATCGCGACGCAGGCAACCGCCCTGCCGCGCGCCCGGCCAAACCACGTGGACGTGATGCGCAGCCTGCGGGCAACAGCGCCATGATGGACGCGCTGGCTGCCGCCATGGGCAAAAAACGCTAAGCCATTTGCCCTCTCCTTCGGGAGAGGGCGCGAATTCAGATAATAAGTGCAACGCTCGGACATGATTGTGGAGAGTGTAGGAGGAAGGGTTAACTACCGATAAG
>NZ_CBFFRL010000143.1:0-12534 GCF_965644215.1 Phytobacter sp. V69 | reverse complement strand
AATTATCTTTCAATGGTCAAGCTGGGTTGCATCCGATTGTTTTACAAGAGGTTATGCAATTAAGGGACACAGCCTAGTACCCTTTTAACCGGCCACTATGGCGAGATGATCGTGAAGGGTGCGACCGTCACGCTGGAACTGGCGTTGGGCGCCTGGCTGCTGGCCATGTTTATCGCGTTGCTGCTGCTGGTTGTCCGCCTGTCGGAAAACCGTATCGCCATGCGCCTGGTGGCCGCTTACGTCTCGTATCACCGCAATGTGCCTACGCTTATCCAGTTGATGATGTGGTATTTCGCCATTCCGACGCTGCTGCCGGAGTCGGTACAGATGTGGATCAACGACTTCAACGCCGAGTTCCTCTTCTCGATGTTCGCGTTGGGATTATGCCAGGCTGCCTATTTCTCCGAAGATATTCGTAGCGGTCTGCGCGCCATTCCGGATGGACAAAACGAGGCAGCACGTGCGCTGGGGATGAGCTATATGCGGGCAATGGGCTCGGTGATCCTGCCGCAGGGGATCCGTAATGCCTTGCCCGCACTGATTAACCACACCGTGCTGCTGTTCAAAAACACCAGCCTTGCGATGGTCATCGGGGTCACCGAGTTGACCTACGTGACGCGCGATCTTGAGAACCAGACCTTCCGCACCTTTGAGGCCTATGCCATTGGCACGTTGGGCTATCTGGCGTTTTCGCTGCTGCTGATGGGGCTGGGCGCGCTGTTAGGCCGTCATTTTCAACGCGTGTACGCGAGGTAATCACTATGTTTGACGTTTTTACCATTTTGCAGGACCACGGCATGCTGCTCCTGATGGGGCAGTATCCGAACGGTCCGCTCGGGGGCGTACTGTGTACGCTGGTGATTTCTCTGCTGGCGGTGGTGCTCTCCTTCCCGTTGGGCGTGCTTGTTTGGCTGGCAAGATTATCCCCTTGGCGCGGGCTGCGCTGGGCGGCGGCCTGCTGGGTCTACACCCTGCGTGGTATCCCACTGATGATGGTGGTGTTCTGGACCTACTTCTGCGTGCCTTTGCTGATTGGGCAGAATATCAGCGGCTTTTCCACCATGCTTTGTACATTGGTTATCTACGAAAGCGCTTACATTGCCGAGATTGTGCGCGGCGGCATTCAGGCGCTACCGCAGGGGCAGTATGAAGCGTCGCGGGCGCTGGGGATGAGCTATCTGAAAACCCTGCGGCTGGTGATTTTACCGCAGGCGCTGTTCAACTCATTGCCGAGTCTGGTGAGTCAGTTGGTGTCGATCATCAAGGACAGTACCCTGGGCTATGTCATCAACGTCCCGGAGCTGACCTATGCGGCAAACCAGGTTAGCAACCAGCTCCTGACCAAACCGTTTCAGGTCTTCGCTATCGTGGCCCTGAGCTACTACCTCATCTGCTTTAGCCTGACCTGGCTGGCCAACCGGCTTGAGAGCTGGATAGCTAACAAACGGCTCAATGCACAGCCGCCGCGAGGCGAAGAGCAGAACGATCCCCTTTTCTTTGCCAACCGCAAACTTAATAAGGAAACATCATGATCCCGATGATTTTGTTTAATCAGGTCAATAAGTGGTATGGCGATTACCACGCTCTGACCGACCTCAGTGCCGAAGTCAAAGCGGGGGAAGTGGTGGTGGTTTGTGGCCCCTCCGGTTCCGGAAAATCGACGCTGATTCGCACGGTCAACCGCCTGGAGCCTATCGAACAGGGGCAGATTCTGTTTGATGGTATCGATATTCACGGCAGCAGCACACGCCTGAACCAACTGCGTACGCGTATAGGTTTCGTCTTTCAGAACTTCAACCTGTTCCCCCACGTGTCGGTGATGGACAACATCATGATGTCGCCGGTAAAAGTGCTGGGTACCAAACGTTCCGAGGCACGCAAACACGCCGGGGAATTGCTGGAGCGCGTGGGCTTGTCGCACAAGGCAAACGCCTATCCGGCGCAGCTTTCCGGTGGGCAGCAGCAGCGTGTGGCTATTGCCCGTGCGCTGGCGATGAAGCCGCCAGTGATGCTATTCGATGAGCCGACGTCGGCGTTGGATCCGGAAATGGTGGGGGAGGTGTTAAGCGTTATGCGTTCGCTGGCCCAGGAAGGGATGACCATGATGTGCGTCACCCACGAGATGCACTTCGCCCGGGATGTGGCAGACACTATCTGGTTTATGGATCAGGGACAGATTCTGGAAAAGGCGACGCCGGAGCAATTCTTTAGCGCACCGCAGCATCCACGTGCGCGGCGTTTCCTGAGTGATTTACTGAACTGACGGCACAGCCGTCAGTTTGACGCCCTGGCGGGTAGTGCGATGCCCGCCTGGACTGGCGTCATCTGGCGAAAAAAATCCTCATGCAGTGCAATCTGATTACGGCCGCGTTTTTTCGCCGTGTAGAGCGCGGTATCGGCGGCGCTGTAGAGGGTTTCAAAATCACTGTTTTTCAGGCCAAGGCTGACGCCGAAACTGGCGGTCACTAGCTGTTGCGGTAAAACATCCAGCGGCGATGCATTCAGGGAAGAGTGAATGTAGCTGGCGATAATCATCGCATCTTCAAGACGGGCTTCCGGCAGTAGAATCGTAAATTCTTCACCACCGACGCGACCAATCGCGGCACTTTCCGGCAGTGCGCGGCGAATGCGCGAGACCAGCGCGCAAATCCCCCGGTCACCCGTGGGGTGGCCATATTCGTCATTAATACGTTTGAAGTGGTCAATATCCAGCAGAATCAGGGCAACATTCGCCTGCGTCAGGGATTTATTGATGTTGTTGATGATAGCGCTGCGGTTGTATACGGCGGTGAGCGGGTCGTGCGTGGCTTCATACTCCAACTGCGCCGCCAGTTTTTGCAGTTGCTCATTCATGCGGTTTAGTTCGCGTTCCGCACGGTCGCTGCGGCTGATCACGCGGTAAGACTCGCGAATCAAGCGTTGATAGTGCTTCGCCACGCTCCACAGTTTTTCACGGCAGGCGTCAGCGGGAAGCGCGGCGTCTGCTGCCGCCAGGCGAGCCTCTTCGAGTACGGAATATTCCTCCTTGAATAGCTCATTGATATCTAGCATGCGTCAAGATCCGGGATAAGAATGACCGACAGGGAAGGGAAGTCGATACGTAACTCCTGACCGAATTCTTCGGAAATATCGTCTTCCGCGTCATAGTACCAGTGCAGCTCGCAGGCGATTCCGCCTTTCGCAAAGCCGTTCAGGCACTCAAACAGTTCAAACAACAGCTTGGTGCTGGAGCTATTGAAATAGCTCAGTGCAACATGCAGACGGACAGGCTCGCTGGTGGTTGGTTTATCTTGCAGCCAGCTCTCAATGGCCTGCAACAGCGGGCGAAAGAACGCCGCGGCGTTCTCCGGATACGCTTCACCTTTAAGCACCAGACGATGTGCTGAAAAATCAAAATTCACCTCCGGTGTGGCCTGGGTTGCGGGCTGCTCGATAGAAGAGGTCAATGTCATATCAGTCATGGCAAAACGTTGCCTTTAGGTGAAAGGCGGACAGCGAACTGGCCGCCAGTGGATGAATGCGATACTCCAGTGGCTCACTGGTATCCCGCGCCATGGTCAACAAACCAATATTCGCGCCTTTGCTCGTGGCCGGCGCTTCACTACGCAATCCTTGTTTCCAGGCATCGCGGATTTCCGCCTGGGTCATCGTGCGCAAGACTTCGAGGTTCGTTTTTAGCAAAGAGGATGCTTCCGGGCCCACAAGATTTGCGGTCTCAAGATAATAGTTCATGTGGTCGGTGTGAAAACACAATGAACCATAGCGCAATTCGTCCTGGCCCGTGCACAGAAAGCGTTCATCCGATGAATAGCGAACGATGTTTTGCCCCATCTCGATAAAGACGGAGAATAATTTGCGGCGTGTCGCAGAGGAGGCTTCGTGTTTATCCAGCCACGTACGCATCACGTCGCCCATCGACACAATGTGCTGTTGGGAAAAATAGCCCGTGTAAAAAAGCTCAACAGCGCTTTGCCGCTGAAGAGTGAAAAGGGGTAACAAAACTGCTTCTTTGACCTGCAGGTCGTTTATTTTCATTTAATTTATCACCAACGGAAACCAAACCACGTCATGTCATCACGCGACGATTGCTTGCCCTGCCAGCTACCTAGCGCCGAAAGCAGCGCCTCGGAAACTGACGACATCGGCAGCGCACGTTGCTGTAATAACAATGACTGAATACGTTTCTTACCAAACATTATGTCCCGCGGGCCGCCAATCTGATCCGTTACGCCATCGGTGACGATCAACAGCTGATCGCCGCGACGCAGCGGACGTTGATGACGACGCCACTGGTAA
The DNA here is from genome assembly GCF_965644215.1 of Phytobacter sp. V69. Taxonomy (NCBI): domain Bacteria; kingdom Pseudomonadati; phylum Pseudomonadota; class Gammaproteobacteria; order Enterobacterales; family Enterobacteriaceae; genus Phytobacter; species Phytobacter sp. V69. The sequence continues at coordinate 8,238 of NZ_CBFFRL010000143.1, read as the reverse complement.
TCAGCAGCCGTATCCGAATAGCCAATACCCTTGCGGTCGCCGTCCAGATTGACAACGGTCGCGTCGTCCGCGCCGAGCATAAAGGCATGCATGCGCGCGTTAGACCAAATGAGCTGCTCATTTTGCGTATCGACAAACACGGCAATGGCGTCGCAACCATCGTTGGACTGGCCCATATCTGCCGTGGGATGGCTCTGGCTCAGCGTCTGTTTTATATAGTGGTTAATCGACGCGAGCAGGCAGTCTGGCTCGTGAGCCTGCGCCTGGGTCAGCGCTTTTTCGAGCGCCGACGAAAAAATAAAGGTCATAAAGGCACCGGGGACGCCGTGCCCGGTACAATCGGCCAGTACCAGCAGCCATCCGTTTTCGCAGCGCTGGAAGGCGTAAATATCGCCGCCGACGCAGTCACGCGGGTGCCAGTACAGGCACCAGTCATTCAGCGTTTGCTCAATGTTCTGCCGTGAACGGTTGAGCATGGACTCCTGAATAATTCGTGCATACTCAATGCTTTGCATGATTTGCAGATGCTGCTTAGCTTGCAAATCGGACACCGTACGAATCAAGTCAAGACCCAGGCCAATGCCAGTGTATTGATTGTCTTCGGTGAGGATAAATCCTTCGGTAATCGCTTTGTCGCCGGTTTCGATAACGCGCTCGGCCAGGTAATCCAGGCCTGCGTCAGCCTCGACAATCAGCGGCGTCTTATCCATAAACGCGATACAGCTTTTCTGGTCATAGAGTTCATGGAAGAACGGACGGCTCATCTGCGAAAGAAAAATGTGGCGATTGATCATGCCGATGGGGCGATTCTGTTCCAGAACCGGCAAACCAATCAGTGACTTATGTTCAGAGAACATAGACATGACCTGCACATTATTTGCTTCGGGGGTTACGTGCGGCACGGCAATACGTAACACGCCAGCGGTGAGCTGTCGCGATGAAAGAGGTATATCCATGATCCTGCTATTTTCCTTAATAAGAATAATCTGAGGATAAAGCCTGATTGTGACGTTTTCATTTCATGGGATTACAGACAGGAATTACGGTAGATTATTGTTCCTAAAGGCAAACCGTAGCCACTTTTCCAGCCGAAAAAAAAGCCCGCACTTGACGAGCGGGCAAATAATACTGGAAGCAATGTGAGCAATGTCGTACCGAATACCTGAGTGATTCACTCAACTATTCAGTAATGAGAAAGATAATCTTTATCATTTTGGTTATCAACCCCAAATTTAGTGCAGTTTTCAAAAAAAGGGGGGAAAGCGGTGCGCCGATATCAAAAATAGCACCTGACGGTCCCCTCGCCACAGTAAGTACTCGTAGCCCCGGTAAGCACGCGCCACCGGGGATCCTGCGCTGACATCAAAAACCGCACCTGACGACGCCTTCTTCCCTTTGGAGAGAGTAAGGGGAGACCTAAAGCACCAGCGCCTCAAACTGCTTCCAGCTCACCTCATCAACGTGGATACCTTCCTCCAGACGCTGTTGATAAGCCCGCGCTTCCGGCTCGCCGGGAAGCAACACATCGCGACCCTGCTGGTCGTGCTGCATCCAGTCCAGTTGAGCAATCACCTCCTGGGCATAATTTTCCCCTGCGCCCAGACGGGCAGGATCGAAAATAATAGAGAGCATATTGTTGATGATGCCCGGGCGGGGTGGGATCTGGTGGCTCTCCGTCTCGCCGCCGGTTAACGCTGCTCCCAACAGACTGCAAATCAACGACAATCCCGCACCTTTGTGCCCGCCGAAAGCCAGCAGCGCGCCCCGCGGTTCTTCCATCAGCCAGCGCGGATCCGTTGTGGGGTTGCCCTCTGCATCCACCGCACAGCCCGGCGGAATGGCGCGTCCTTCATTCCAGGCGATACGCGCTTTATTCCCGGCAATCGCGCTGGTGGCGAAATCCAGAATCACTGGCGCGCGACCGCTAACCGGCACCCCCACGCAGAAGGGATTGGTGCCAAGACGCGGGTTACGTCCTTCAAACGGCAATACCGCAGAAGGGGCGGCGACGTTCGCAAAATGGATCGACACCAGGCCTGCTTCTGCAACCTGCTCGGCCCATGCGCCAATGCGCCCCAGATGGTGTGAATCCGCCAGGCTAACCAGCGCAACGCCATATTCCTGCGCACGTTCAATGCCCGCTGCCATCGCCTGTCTGCCGAGGACCTGGCCAAAACCTTGTCCGCCATTAAAGGAGAGCAGGGGGCCTGCATCGCGAATCAGCCGCAACTGTGCCGAAGGATTCAGATCGCCTGCCAGTATGGCGCTGATATAGCGTGGAAGCAGGGTAACGCCGTGCGAGTCGTGACCCTTTAGCGAGGCTTCCACCAAATTGTCAGCGACCTGGCGGGCACTGTCCTGGGGAGTATTGACGCGCACAAGATGTTGCTCCAGCAGTGTGCGTAATTGCTGGTGGGTTAATACGGGCATAATTAATCTTACCGGAATCAGGGTTATTGAGCGTATTTCGACTATAGCGAGGATGCTTTTTTTACATAACCATCAAAATTAACTTAGCTTTGCCAGTTTTTAACTATTCGCTTTTTATAAAGCCTATTGTGAATTTTTAGATAAGCATTGCTAATAAAATCATTTCCTTTTTACTGCCCCGCCAGCAAATCATTTTCCGCATATTACTTAAAGACCTCCGGGGAAAGGACATGAATAAAATGAAAATCATCGCCAGCGCAATGTTGACCGTTGTGCTGAGCGGTATTAGCGCATCGGCGCTGGCAGAAGGGAAAATCAGCATTGCGCAGCAGTTCGGTATCGGTTATTTGATCCTTGATGTAGTGCGCGACCAGCAGCTTATCGAAAAGGAAGGGAAAAAAGAGGGGCTGGATATTGAGGTCGACTGGCGCACCATTTCCGGAGCGACGGGGATGAATGAAGCGCTGCTTTCCGGCGCGCTGGATGTCGCATCCGCCGGGGTTCCGCCGCTTCTGACCCTGTGGGATCGCACCAAAGACAAGCAGAACGTGAAGGCGATAGCTTCATTAGGATCGATGCCGAACTACCTGCTGAGTAATAATCCGGCCGTAAAAACGATTAAAGATCTCAGCGATAAAGACCGTATTGCGGTGCCAGCGGCAGGTGTCGGATTCCAGTCACGGACATTGCAGATAGAAACCGCCAAATTATATGGCGATGCGGATTTTAAACGCTTCGATAATATCAGCGTCAGCTTGCCTCACCCGGATGCCAGCGCTGCATTAATTGCCGGTGGATCGGAAATCACCACCCATTTCTCCAGCCCACCATTCCAGTATCAGGCGCTGGAACACAGCAATGTGCATAAAATTCTCAGCTCATATGATGTGCTTGGCGGACAGGCAACCTTTAACGTGTTGTACACCACGCAGAAATTCCATGATGAGAATCCTAAAACCTACAAAGCGTTTTATCGTGCGCTGAGTGAAGCGGCAAACATTATTAATGCCGATAAAAACGCCGCCGCAGAAACCTATATTCGGGTCGAGAAATCTCGTCTGCCGCTGGCACTGGTGCAAAAAATCGTTAATGACCCGGAAATCAGCTTTACCGTCTCGCCTGAACGTACGGGCGTGTATGCCGAGAAACTCCATGAGCTGGGCGTGTTGAAAAACAAAGCCGACTCCTGGAAAGACTATTTCTTCAATGAAGCGTGGGAAAACCCAGGCAGTTAAGCCGCATGGCGGAGGCAATGATGGCACAGACAACGTCCGACGGACCGCTGCTGCAGGTCAGAAACGTGGATATCGAATACCGCACCCGCGAACGCCAGGTGCGGGCAACCCATGATGTCAGCTTTGATGTCTGGCCAGGCGATCGCTTTATTTTGCTCGGGCCATCGGGATGTGGGAAATCCAGCCTGCTGAAAGCGGCGGGCGGCTTTCTTGCACCGCGCGGCGGGGAGATGTTGCTGGAGGGGCAGCGTATTCGTGCTCCGGGTCCGGAACGGATGATGGTGTTTCAGGAGTTCGACCAGTTGCCGCCCTGGAAGACGGTGCTGGAGAACGTCATGTTCCCACTGCTGGCAAGCCGCAAGGCCACTCGCGCGGAAGCCCGCGATACGGCGCTGCATTTTCTTAGCAAAGTGGGGCTGGCGGATTTTGCCGATGTGATGCCGCATATGCTGTCCGGAGGCATGAAGCAGCGCGTGGCGATTGCCCGCGCGCTGGCGATGAAGCCACGTATTCTGCTGATGGACGAACCTTTTGCCGCCCTGGATGCCCTGACGCGTCGCACCATGCAGGAAGAGTTGCTCGCCCTGTGGGAAGAGGAACGCTTTACGCTGCTGTTTGTGACGCACTCCATCGAGGAGGCGCTGGTGGTGGGAAGCCGTATTCTGGTGCTGTCACCCCATCCTGGGCGGGTGCGTGCGGAACTCAATTGCCATCAATATTCCCTGAATGATTACGGCAGTGAAGATTTTCAACATGCTGCTCGTCATATTCACGATTTGTTATTCCCGACCACGGCGAACGACCCGCGGCCCGAACCGAAACAGGAGCGCGCCTATGTCGCAGCCACCTTACATTCGTCCTGAATTTGAGCACGAGCTTGCGCCGCTGCGTGACCTGCCGGTCGAGACGCCGCTGCCTCTGGGCCAGCGGTTGTGGAACCAGACATGGCTGCGCAAGTCGCTCATTCTGCTGCTCGTGCTGGCATTATGGGAGCTGGCGGCGCGGGTGGCGCAAAATGATTTGATGCTGCCCGGCGTGGTGCAGACCCTGCATGCCTGGTTAGAGGATATGCGCAATGGCGAGCTGCCAGCCAAGATCGTTAATTCGTTTAGCACGTTGTTAAAAGGCTATTTGATTGGCAGCGTTCTGGCATTGCTGGCAAGTGCGCTGGCGGTGACCACCCAGTTTGGTCGCGACCTGCTGAGCACGCTGACAGCGATGCTCAACCCGCTGCCCGCCATCGCATTATTGCCGCTGGCACTGCTGTGGTTCGGGCTGGGTAATGTCAGCCTGGTGTTTGTGCTGGTGCATTCGGTGATGTGGCCGATTGCGCTCAATACCTGGTCGGGGTTCAGTGGCGTGCCGGAAACCCTGCGTATGGCCGGGCGCAACTATGGACTGAGTGGTCCACGTTATGTGCTGACCATTTTGATCCCGGCGTCGTTGCCGTCGATCCTTTCCGGTTTGAAGATCGGCTGGGCGTTTGCCTGGCGTACGCTGATCGCCGCCGAACTGGTGTTTGGCGCGTCGAGCGGGCAGGGCGGGCTGGGGTGGTATATCTTCCAGAACCGTAATGAGCTGTTCACCGACCGGGTTTTCGCCGGGCTGGTGACGGTGATCGTCATTGGCCTGTTGGTGGAAGGCGTGGTGTTCGCCACGCTGGAGAAGGTCACTATTAAGCGCTGGGGTATGCAGCGTTAGCCGCTGTGTTGCTTTTTCCCCTCACCCTAACCCTCTCCCTCAAGGGAGAGGGGACCGATCGAGCGCGTTGGGTATGGTAGCCCGGATAAGGCGACGCCGCATCCGGGAGCATCCCCGGTGGCGCAGACGCTTACCGGGGCTACGGACTGGTAGCCCGGATAAGGTTACGCCGCATCCAGGAGCATCCCGGTGGCGCAGACGCTTACCGCGGATACGGACTGGTAGCCCGGATAAGGTTACGCCGCGTCCGGGAGCATCCCCGGTGGCGCAGACGCTTACCGGGCTACGGACTGGTAGTCCGGATAAGGTTACGCCGCGTCCGGGAGCATCCCCGGTGGCGCAGACGCTTACCGCGGATACGGACTGGTAGCCCGGATAAGGTTACGCCGCATCCGGGAGCATCCCCGGTGGCGCAGACGCTTACCGCGGATACGGACTGGTAGCCCGGATAAGGCGACGCCGCATCCGGGAGCAACCCCGGTGGCGCAGACGCTTACCGGGGCTACGGACTGGTAGCCCGGATAAGGTTACGCCGCATCCGTGAACACTCCCGGAATTACAAAAGCCTGCCGACTAACAGACTCTCCTGCGTATTTTCATTTCTCTCCCCTGGTGCTTTTGTCAGTTTTTGTCAGTAATATCCGTGCGGGCATTTTTTTGCATTGCGATGAGAGAGTGATGGAAATTCTGTTTGGCGTGGTGGTCATTATGGCGCTGTTCTTCCATAAAGCGTGGAGCACAGCGAAAGAGAGGAAACACTACTCCCCTTCAAGCCGGGCGCTACGTGTGATGAATGCGACCTCCGGTCAGATGCAACCCTCATGGCAGCAAGACGTTGGGCTGCGCGCGCTGTTCACCACTACCCTGTGCGAAGCCACCATGTGTAAAGGCGTGCCGGACTGGTTTTTAGAAAGCATTGCGGGCAATGAAGAGGGGATGAAATACCTCACTGGCCACGCCGCGCTGATGGAAAGCTACGGCGCAACCTTTCGCGAACAGACCCTGGCAGCCGCCGAACTGGTCGACGGCGCCTGGCAACGCTCGCAATCTCGCGGCTATTAGTCTCAGTGCGCGCGCGGGGTGCGGCGCGCAAAGCTGGCAGAAATCCTGTCGAGCAAAATGGCCATCAGCACCACGACCAGCCCGCTTTGCGAACCCAGACCAATTTCCAACTGCTGAATACTGCTCAGAATGTCATTTCCCAGACCGCCCGCACCGACCATTGAGGCAATGATCACCATCGACATCGCCATCATGATGGTCTGATTAATCCCGGCCATAATCGACGGCTGCGCGGCCGGTAACTGCACCTTCCACAGCAGTTGCCACGGCGTACAGCCAAAGGCAATCCCCGCTTCCAGACGAGCCGCATTCACCTGGCGAATCCCTAAATCCGTCAGGCGCACGACCGGCGGCATCGAAAACAAAATGGTGGCGAAGATGCCCGGCGGGCGGCCCAGACCAAACAGGATGGTCGCCGGGATCAGATACACAAAGGCGGGCATCGTCTGCATAAAGTCCAGCAATGTGCGTACCACGCTGCCGACCGCTGCGCGCCGCGCGCTCCAGATCCCCAGCGGAATACCCAGCAACAGGCTGAAAAAAGTCGATGAAAGAGTCAGCGCCAGCGTGATCGCCGCGTGCTCGCTGTAGCCGCTATAAATGATGTACAGCGTCGCCAGCAGGGCAAAAAGGGCAAACGCTTTGCCGATGCGTCAGCCACCAATTACCACCGCCAGCGCCACCAGTCCCCAGGGGGAAAGCCAGCTCACCAGCTGTTCAAGGCCGCCGGCAAAACCGTCGATTACCCTGGCAAAAACGTCAAAAAAACCCCCGGCGTTCGCCAGCAGGGCGTGGACGGCGTCATCAATCTGCCGACTGAAATCTAATGGATAAGCCATGGAACCCCTTAGCGCGTTGGCCAGATATCGGCGTAGTTTTCTGCCATTTGCCAGCGGGAAACATCCACGCCGGAAAAGAAGTGACGCACATAGGCGGTGGCCGGGGCGTTGATCAGGGCCTCTGGTTTACCCACCTGCACCAGCTTGCCCTTTTCCATAATGGCGATGCGGGTGCCCAGGCGCAGTGCTTCTTCCATATCGTGGGTAACGAAAATGATGGTGCGGAGGGCTTCTGCCTGCAATGTCAGCAGCAGCGTTTGCATCTCCCGGCGGATGATCGGGTCGAGCGCCGAGAAGGCTTCATCCATCAACAGTACCGACGGATTGACCACCAGCGCACGGGCCAGGCCAACGCGCTGCTGCATCCCTCCGGAAAGCTGGTGCGGATAGTGGTCTGCCACATTGGCAAGGCCGACCTTTTCCAGCATCAATTGCGCCCGGGAATAGCGGGCCATGCGGGGGATTCCTGCGACCTCAAGGCCAAAAGCGACATTGTCCAGTACGCTGCGTTCTTCAAACAGGGCGAAAGACTGGAACACCATGCCGATGTGTTCGCGGCGCAGCGTAATCAGGTCTTTATCTGCCAAATCAGCCAGCGCGCGACCCTGAAACGCCACCGTTCCGGAGCTGGCGGGAATCAAATGGTTAAGGGTTCGCAGCAGGGTGGATTTTCCCGAGCCGGATAATCCGACGATGACAAAAATCTCGCCGCTGAATATTTGCAAATTAATATCCGTCAGAGCATTGACCGACGGCGTACTTTGTTTGCGAGTGAAAAAGCTTTTCTTGCTTCCGGGATAATAATTCTTATTAACCGATTGCAAATCAAATAAGGGCTGCGTCATAGCGTTGTCTTTATTTTATGAGATCCGTTACACATTAAGGAAGGTGCGATTAGCGAATTCAGATAATAAGTGCAACGCTCGGACATGATTGTGGAGAGTGTAGGAGGAAGGGTTAACTACCGATAA
>NZ_CBFFRL010000142.1:0-12580 GCF_965644215.1 Phytobacter sp. V69 | reverse complement strand
TGAGCGACGAGAAATTCCAGCAGGGTGGCCCCAACATCCACTATCTGGAAAAGAAACTCGGTCTGCACGAGAAGTAAAAGTGCGTGACAGATAAATGTAAAAGGCCGGATTTTCCGGCCTTTTTTATTTAGGGGATTGCGGAGTATCCATAAGGTACAATCCCCTCTTTCTTTATCCACATGGGACACAAAATGGATAAACGTTTTGTTCAGGCCCACAAAGAAGCGCGCTGGGCGCTGTGGCTGACCCTTTTCTATCTCGTTGCATGGTTGGTAACTGCTTACTTACCAGATTCAGCAGTGGGGTTTACCGGATTACCACATTGGTTCGAAATGGCCTGCCTGCTGACGCCGCTGATTTTTATTCTGCTGTGCTGGGCGATGGTACGGTTTATCTTCCGCGATATCTCTCTGGAGGATAACGATGCGGCTTGAAGTCATTATTCCGCTCATTGCTTACATGCTGATTGTCTTCGGCCTGTCGGTCTATGCTATGCGTCAGCGTAAAGCGGGAACATTTCTGACCGAGTATTTCCTTGGCAGTCGTTCGATGGGTGGCCTGGTGCTGGCCATGACGCTCACCACCTCCTATATCAGCGCCAGTTCGTTTATTGGCGGTCCTGGCGCGGCCTACAAATATGGTCTGGGTTGGGTGCTGCTGGCGATGATTCAGGTGCCAACTATCTGGCTATCACTGGGTATACTCGGTAAGAAATTTGCGATTCTCGCCCGCCGCTACAACGCGATTACGCTGAACGACATGCTTTACGCGCGTTATCAAAGCCGTACCGTTGTGTGGGTCGCCAGTATCAGCCTGCTGGTTGCGTTTGTCGGGGCCATTGCGGTGCAATTTATCGGTGGTGCTCGTCTTCTGGAAACCGCTGCCGGTATTCAGTATGAATCTGGGCTGCTGATATTCGGGATCAGTATCGCGCTCTACACGGCGTTTGGCGGTTTCCGTGCCAGCGTATTGAATGACACCATGCAGGGCATGGTGATGCTGGTCGGTACTATCGTCCTGCTGGTCGGTGTGGTCCATGCCGCGGGCGGGTTACACAGTGCCGTCGACAAACTGCAGCATATAGACCCGAAACTGGTGTCGCCGCAGGGTGGCGATGACATTCTTTCTCCTGCGTTTATGGCCTCGTTCTGGGTGCTTGTCTGCTTTGGCGTGATTGGCCTGCCTCACACCGCCGTTCGCTGCATCTCCTATAAAAACAGTAAAGCCGTACATCGGGGCATTATCATCGGGACCATTGTGGTGACGTTGCTGATGCTGGGTATGCACCTGGCCGGAGCGCTGGGACGTGCGGTTCTGCCTGATTTGAAAGTGCCTGACCTGGTTATCCCAACGCTGATGGTTCAGGTACTACCGCCGTTTGCCGCCGGACTATTCCTGGCCGCGCCTATGGCGGCGATTATGTCGAACGTGAACGCGCACCTTTTGCAGGCGTCCGCTACGATCATTAAAGATCTGTGGCTAAATGCGCGCCCGGAACAGTTGCGTAACGAGCAACGTCTGAAACGCATTTCCATGGTCATCACCCTGGTACTTGGCATCTTAATGATGCTGGCCGCCTGGCGACCGCCTGAGATGATCATCTGGCTGAACCTGCTGGCGTTCGGTGGGCTGGAAGCCGTGTTCCTGTGGCCGCTGGTGCTGGGGCTTTACTGGGAACGTGCTAATGCAGCAGGCGCGCTCAGCGCAATGCTCATAGGTGGCGTGCTCTATGCCGTGCTGGCGACGTGGAACGTGCATTACTTCGGCCTGCACCCGATTGTGCCATCGCTGGTGATTAGCCTGCTGGCGTTTATGATTGGCAACCGTTTCGGCCGTCCGGCTGCGGGTGCTGACGCAATATCCGTGAATCAATAAAGAGTTTCTTATGCCGTGGATCCAACTGAAATTAAATACGACCGGCGCCAATGCCGAAACCTTAAGTGATGCGTTAATGGAAGCGGGTTCCGTTTCCATTACCTTCCAGGACACGCATGACACGCCGGTGTTTGAACCGCTCCCGGGAGAAACTCGCCTGTGGGGCGATACCGACGTCATTGGTCTGTTCGATGCGGAAACCGACATGGAAGAGGTTGTCGCCATTCTCGAGCAGCATCCGCTGCTGGGTGAGGGGTTCGCACACAAAATCGAACAGCTCGAAGACAAAGACTGGGAACGCGAATGGATGGATAACTTCCACCCGATGCAGTTCGGTAAACGTTTGTGGATCTGCCCGAGCTGGCGTGATGTGCCGGACAAAAACGCGGTAAACGTGATGCTCGATCCGGGCCTGGCGTTCGGTACCGGCACGCACCCGACCACATCACTGTGTCTGCAGTGGCTCGATGGCCTGGATTTAGCGGGTAAAACGGTGATCGACTTTGGCTGCGGCTCCGGCATTCTGGCGATTGCGGCGCTGAAACTGGGTGCGGCGAAGGCAATCGGTATTGATATCGACCCGCAGGCGATTCAGGCCAGCCGTGATAACGCCGAGCGTAATGGGGTTTCTGAGCGTCTGGAACTGTATTTGCCGCAAGACCAGCCTGAGACGATGCAGGCGGACGTGGTCGTCGCCAACATCCTGGCAGGCCCATTGCGTGAGCTTGCCCCGCTTATCAGCGTGTTGCCTGTTTCAGGCGGTCTGCTGGGTCTTTCCGGGATCCTTGCCAGCCAGGCTGAAAGCGTCTGTGAAGCGTACCGTGATGCCTTCGCACTCGACGCAGTGGTGGAAAAAGAAGAGTGGTGCCGCATTACCGGGCAGAAAAAGTAAGCCTGCGGCATGGCGATGAGGCCGTAAAGCATTCATCGACATAATGCTCCAAAGGGTGAAAATGGGAGTCGGATCTCATTTTCACCCTCTTTTTTGGCGATTAAAACAGCAAAATATGCCGCTGAATCAGGGCTATGATGAAGAAAAACAGAGAAGTTTGACGAATTTATATTTGTTCACAAATTCGCCATAAACATCTAACTTAATGATTTTAAATCACTAATATTTTCTCCAGTTGCCTTACACCGTGATTCATTGATCTACGACAGTGGATTGGTCAAAGTTTGGCCTTTCATCTCGTGCGAAAAATGCGTAATATACGCCGCCTTGCAGTCACAGTATGGTCATTTCTTAACTCATGCGCATCGGACACCACCAGCTCAGAAATCGCCTGATCGCAGCGCCAATGGCTGGCATTACTGACAGACCATTTCGGACGTTGTGCTACGAGATGGGAGCCGGATTAACGGTATCCGAGATGATGTCCTCCAACCCGCAGGTTTGGGAGAGTGACAAATCAAGACTGCGGATGGTGCATATCGATGAGCCCGGTATTCGTACCGTGCAAATTGCCGGTAGCGATCCGGAAGAAATGGCGGAAGCCGCACGTATTAACGTGGAAAGCGGCGCCCAAATTATTGATATCAATATGGGCTGTCCGGCAAAGAAAGTGAATCGCAAGCTCGCGGGCTCCGCCCTGCTGCAATACCCGAATCTGGTGAAGTCTATCCTGAGCGTGGTAGTGAAAGCAGTGGATGTGCCCGTCACGCTAAAGATTCGCACTGGCTGGGCTCCGGAACATCGTAATTGCGTAGAAATTGCCCAACTGGCTGAAGACTGTGGCATTCAGGCTCTGACCATTCATGGACGCACTCGCGCCTGTTTGTTCAATGGAGACGCTGAATACGACAGCATTCGGGCAGTTAAGCAGAAGGTTTCCATTCCGATTATCGCGAATGGTGACATCACAGACCCGCTTAAAGCCAGAGCTGTACTCGACTATACGGGGGCTGATGCCCTGATGATAGGCCGTGCAGCTCAGGGAAGACCCTGGATCTTTCGGGAAATCCAGCATTATCTGGACACTGGGGAGCTGCTAGCCCCGCTGCCTTTGGCAGAGGTTAAGCGCTTGCTTTGCGCGCATGTTCGGGAATTGCATGACTTTTATGGTCAGGCAAAAGGGTACCGAATTGCACGTAAGCACGTATCCTGGTATCTCCAGGAACACGCTCCAAATGACCAGTTTCGGCGCACATTCAACGCCATAGAGGATGCCAGCGAACAGCTGGAGGCGTTGGAGGCATACTTCGAAAATCTTGCGTAATGAAATAAAGAGCTGACAGAACTATGTTCGAACAACGCGTAAATTCTGACGTACTGACCGTTTCTACCGTTAACTCTCAGGATCAGGTAACTCAAAAGCCCCTGCGTGACTCGGTTAAACAGGCACTGAAGAACTATTTTGCTCAACTGAACGGTCAGGATGTTAATGACCTGTATGAGCTGGTACTGGCTGAAGTTGAACAGCCACTGTTGGACATGGTGATGCAATACACCCGCGGTAATCAAACCCGCGCTGCCCTGATGATGGGTATCAACCGTGGTACACTGCGTAAGAAACTGAAAAAATACGGCATGAACTGATAGCTATCAGAGACTGCTACTTAAAAAGGCGCGGACCGGCATGGGGACGCGCTTTTTTTCGCTGGAATACCGCCTGAAAACTTATCTTTCCTCAACTTCTGCCGATAATGTTTTCGTGTATATTCCCAACGAATGGTTGCACGAAAAGGATATGCGGGATGATTCGAAAGTACTTTTGGCTGGTTATTTTTGCCCTTTCTGTCCTGTTGCTGGATGCATTGATCATGCAGTGGATCGAATTCCTGACAACAGAGGTAGATAAATGCCGAAACATGGATTCCGTCAATCCGCTCAAGCTGGTGAACTGTGCTGATTTAGATTAGCCATTCTCCCGTCCGGCCTCTTGCTTCGTGCAAGCAGAGAAACCGTTTTGAGTCGCCCATTTGCAATGATAATGTCACCGCCTTTTTTGTCTTCTCAAGTGTAGTTACGCATAACACCTTTTGTGAATGAGTTGATGACATCATGCTGGTTAGCCAATACGACCAAATCCTTGTTGTTGTTTCTTTTATTGTTGCCATTCTGGCGTCTTATACTGCGCTAAATATGGCAGGCCGTGTTTCCACCAGCTCCGGGTCTTCATCATGGGTATGGTTGACGGGCGGCGGTGTCGCAATGGGCATTGGTATTTGGGCCATGCATTTTATCGGCATGCTGGCGATGGATATCTCAATGCGTCTGAGCTATGACCCGCTGTTGACGGCGATCTCCATGATCATCGCCATCGGTGCTTCATTGTTCGCGCTCTGGTTAGTCAGTGATGTTGAGCTGAAAATGATCCGTCTTTTGCCCGGTTCCTTTGTGATGGGAATGGGCATTGTCGCCATGCACTATACCGGCATGGCGGCACTGAAAGTGGATCCTGCAATCGTCTGGGATACCCTTTGGGTCGCCGTCTCGGTCATCATTGCGTTAACCGCCTCTTTTGCTGCGCTGTGGCTGACATTCCGACTTCGTTATGAAGCCGCACAAGTGGCATTAATGCGCTTTGGCGCGGCCATTTTGATGGGACTCGCCATTGCCGGTATGCACTACAGCGGCATAATGGCAGCGCAGTTCCCTGATCAGGAGCCGATGGGCCATCACGGCGTTAACGGCAACTGGCTCGCCGTGCTGGTAAGCGTTGTGGCGTTTTCTATTCTCGGCATTACCCTGCTGGTTTCTATGCTGGATGCACGCCTGCAAGCGCGGACATCTCAACTGGCATCGTCACTGGCGGAAGCGAACCGCGAACTCGCCCAGTTGGCGCTGCACGATACCCTCACGCGATTGCCTAACCGCGTACTGCTGGAAGACCGCCTGGATCAGGCGATTAATAAAGCCAGACGCGAAGGCTCTTTCTTTGCCCTGATGTTTATGGACCTGGACGGCTTTAAAACCGTTAACGACGCCTATGGCCACGACGTGGGCGATAAGTTACTGGTTGCCGTTACTGAGCGCCTCAAGCAGCAGCTTAAGGGCCAATATACGCTGGCACGTATGGGAGGCGACGAGTTCGTCCTGTTGACAGACGTAAACGCCCCGGATGAAGCGGCGACGCTCGCTGGTACGCGTGATCGATAAGCCATTCAATATTGACCCCTACGACATGATGGTCACCCTGAGCGTGGGTATCGCACTCTATCCCCATGACGGTAAAAACGAGCGCGAGCTGATGTTTAACGCGGACGCCGCGATGTATCACACCAAGCATATGGGGCGAAATGGTTATCACTTCTTCCAGCCGTCCATGAATACGCTGGCGCAGACACAGCTACAGCTGATGAACGACCTGTGGCTGGCCACCGAGCGCAAAGAGTTTCGTCTGGTTTATCAGCCAAAATTCCAGGCACCGGCAGGGCCAATCATCGGCTTTGAAGCCCTGCTTCGCTGGCAACATCCCAAGCGTGGGATGCTCTCTCCGGATGTCTTCTTGCCCTTAGCTGAGAAGACCGGCCTGATCGTGCCGCTGGGGAACTGGGTTATTGACGAAGCCTGCCGTCAGTTAAGTGAATGGCGCACGCAAGGGAATATTGACTGGTCGGTGGCGGTGAACTTGTCAACGCTGCAGTTTGAACAACCATCACTGGTTCAGACCATCATGGATAGTCTGCAAAAACATGAGGTTCCACCTGACACGCTGATTCTGGAAGTCACCGAGACTACAGCGATGACCAACCCTGATGAGAGTGTACGTGTCCTGACCGAGCTTACCGATGCAGGCGTACAGGCATCGATTGATGACTTTGGCACCGGCTATTCCAGCTTGCTGTATCTCAAGCGGCTTCCGGCCTGTGAATTGAAAATCGACCGTGCCTTTGTCAGGGAGTTAAGCAGCGACGGTGACGATGCCACTATCGTCTCGGCTATCGTTGCGCTGGCAAAAACTCTGAACCTTAAAGTGGTGGCGGAAGGTGTGGAAACCATAGAGCAACAGGCCTTTTTAACGGAACTCGGCTGCAATACGCTGCAAGGCTATCTGTTAGGTCGCCCGGTCCCACCTGAAACGATAAGTTCTCAGGGAAATGCATTGTGTCGGCAGGAACCGGTTTGCTGAGAGATCAAGAGAATAGATAAATAAGGGTACGGATTATCGTGCCCTTTTATAAAAAGCACCTGCGGCTGCTTTTATTATGTCTTGTTATTGCTATTTATATTATCCCTATTAAAATCATCGACTCACTACAGATAACAAACCTTAAGCTTCGTTAATCTATTTTCATTAGCACCCTGCATATTTTCTTCACCATATTCATCATCTCTGCATTATTCGATGAAATAACTGAGTTCCCTCCATGATGTTTACACTGCTCATACTTTGAGATTATTGAACTAAGCATTCTTATTCTTCGCGATGTTAAAATAACGTATCGATTCTGGGCTGGTGTCGGTATTTGATGCCGGGGATCGGGATTATTTTTGAGGTAACATCATGAAAAGATTAATTTCCGTTGCTCTGCTTACTGCTACTCTGGCGGGCTGCGCGCACGACTCTCCTTGCGTCCCAACGTATGACGATCAGGGGCGTCTGGTCCATACCAATACCTGCGTGAAAGGGACGACTCAGGACAACTGGGAAACCGCAGGCGCGATTGCCGGCGGGGCTGCGGCCCTGGCAGGCTTAACGCTGGGTATCGTTGCGTTAACCAAATAATTCATTCAAAGCGCGGAGATCCCGCGCTTTGCTTTATTGCAGTGCATTTCTTTTTATTGGCGTAAATTTTTGGCATCACAAGTGAGCAATTGAATTAAAAACGTCTGCCGTTCCGTATGATTTCCCGCCACATTTTTAATTATTTCATCCCTTCTCGTGACGCGTTTCACAAAGTAATACGTTTAACTTTCTTGCTTATATTACCCCAGGAAACTTATTTGTTAGCAGAATCGGCTAATTGAAAGTTTTTTGCTCTGTTTTGTGGCACAGGTTGGAGTTTTGCACCACAACAGGGCACTGAGGTTATTTTTTCCTGTCTACACTCTCCATATTGTGCTCGCGGCTCGCATTATTCCGCGTTCGCAAAAACTGGCACTACCTTTGCTTTAAAGAGTATGGCCAAAGCCACAGACAGGTTTAAGGCGTTTCCCGGACGCCTTCATATAACGATAATTTTTCGCCACACAGGATGCATTATGAAAAAGATGATGATTGCCAGCCTGGCAGCTGCCGGCGTGCTGTTTGCCGTTGCAAATCAGGCCCATGCTGGCACAACTCTGGATGCCGTTAAGAAGAAAGGCTTCGTACAGTGCGGTATCAGTGACGGTCTTCCTGGCTTCTCTTACGCGGATGCTAACGGTAAATTCACGGGTATCGATGTGGATGTTTGCCGCGGTGTTGCTGCTGCCGTATTCGGTGATGATACGAAAGTAAAATACACCCCGCTGACCGCAAAAGAGCGTTTCACTGCACTACAGTCCGGCGAAGTGGATATCCTTTCCCGTAACACCACCTGGACCTCTTCACGTGACGCTGGCATGGGGATGTCCTTCACTGGTGTAACCTACTACGACGGTATCGGCTTCCTGACCCACAATAAAGCTGGCCTGAAAAGCGCCAAAGAGCTGGACGGTGCAACCGTATGTATTCAGGCGGGTACCGATAC
Organism: Phytobacter sp. V69; assembly: GCF_965644215.1. Classification (NCBI taxonomy): domain Bacteria; kingdom Pseudomonadati; phylum Pseudomonadota; class Gammaproteobacteria; order Enterobacterales; family Enterobacteriaceae; genus Phytobacter; species Phytobacter sp. V69. The sequence goes on along the minus strand of NZ_CBFFRL010000142.1, from coordinate 4,090 downwards.
CGAGCTGAACGTGGCGGATTATTTCAAATCCAACAACATGAAATACACACCGGTGACTTTTGACCGTTCCGATGAATCGGCGAAAGCGCTGGAGTCCGGCCGTTGCGATACACTGGCCTCTGACCAGTCCCAGCTGTACGCACTGCGTATCAAGCTGAGCAACCCGGCTGAGTGGATCGTTCTGCCGGAAGTGATTTCCAAAGAGCCGCTGGGCCCGGTTGTTCGCCGTGGCGATGAAGACTGGTTCTCCATCGTTCGCTGGACGCTGTTCGCCATGCTGAACGCGGAAGAAATGGGCATCAACTCTAAAAACGTTGACGAGAAAGCGGCTAAACCAGCAACACCTGACATGGCGCACCTGCTGGGTACCGAAGGTGATTTTGGTAAGGACCTGAAACTCGACAACAAATGGGCCTACAACATCATTAAAAAAGTGGGTAACTACTCCGAAATCTTCGAGCGTAACGTCGGTGAAGACAGCGCGCTGAAAATCAAGCGTGGCCAGAATAACCTCTGGAATAACGGCGGCATTCAGTACGCTCCGCCAGTACGCTAAGACGTAAGTGCTGTAACGGGCGCCGCACATGCGGCGTCCAGTCCAGAGTCATGGTTACCGAGGTTTTCTTATGTCCCAACGCCGCCCAACCGTTAAAGGATCACTCTCCTTTTCTAACCCTGCGGTTCGTGCATGGCTGTTTCAAATTATCGCCATTGTTGCTGTTATCAGCATCGCGATCTATTTGATACACAACACTGTTACCAACCTGAACAGCCGTGGCATTACATCGGGTTTTGCGTTTCTCGATCGCTCCGCCGGATTTGGTATTGTTCAGCATCTTATCGACTACGAGCAGGGTGACACTTATGGCCGCGTGTTCTTCGTTGGCCTGCTGAATACCTTACTGGTATCAGCGCTGTGTATTGTTTTTGCATCATTTATTGGCTTTTTTCTCGGACTTGCTCGTCTTTCAGAAAACTGGCTGTTACGCAAACTTTCGACGATTTATATCGAGACGTTCCGAAATATTCCCCCGCTGCTGCAAATCTTCTTCTGGTACTTCGCCGTGCTGCGTAATTTACCTGGCCCACGCCAGGCGATTGCCGCAATGGATTTGCTCTTCCTGAGCAACAGAGGACTCTATATTCCGTCGCCTCAGTTGGGCGAAGGGTTATGGGCGTTTCTCGGCGCGATTATTGTCGCCGTGGTTATCAGCATCGGGCTGTACCGCTTTAACAAAATGCACCAGATTAAAACCGGTCAGTTGCGCCGTACATGGCCAACGGCACTGGGGCTGATTGTCATTCTCCCGCTGCTGGCACATTGGGTGTTTGGCGCGGCAATCCATTGGGAAGTCCCACAGCTGCGTGGTTTCAACTTCCAGGGTGGGATGGTGTTAATTCCGGAACTGGCCGCACTGACGATTGCGCTGTCGGTCTACACCTCGGCATTTATCGCTGAGATTATCCGCGCCGGTATTCAGTCCGTTCCCTATGGTCAACATGAAGCGGCACGTTCGCTTGGATTACCTAATCCAGTGACGCTGCGTCAGGTCATCATCCCGCAGGCGCTGCGCGTCATTATTCCGCCGTTGACCAGCCAGTATCTGAACATCGCGAAGAACTCGTCTCTGGCAGCGGCAATTGGCTATCCGGATATGGTGTCGTTGTTTGCCGGTACGGTGTTGAACCAGACCGGTCAGGCCATCGAAACTATCGCGATCACCATGTCGGTTTACCTGGTTATCAGCCTGGTCATTTCGTTGCTTATGAACATTTATAACCGCCGCATCGCATTAATTGAGCGCTAAGGACATCTGATGACAAAAGCTATTCTGTCTCAATCTACGCGCCAGACCCGTGCAGGAAGCAGCGGTGTTGTGCTGTGGATAAAGAAAAATCTGTTTTCCAGTTGGCTGAACGCGCTGCTGACGCTCTTCTGCCTGTGGCTGATGTGGGAATTGATTCCACCGCTGCTGAACTGGGCTCTTTTTCAGGCTAACTGGGTAGGCTCGACGCGCGCAGACTGTACCAAAGCGGGCGCATGCTGGGTGTTTATTCATGAGCGTTTTGGTCAGTTTATGTATGGCCTCTACCCGCATGAGCAACGCTGGCGTATTAACCTTGCCCTGATTGTCGGCCTACTTTCTATCGCCCCAATGTTCTGGAAAAAGCTGCCGAGCCGTGGCCGCTATATCGCTTGCTGGGCCGTGGTTTACCCGCTTGTGGTGTGGTGGCTGATGTACGGTGGTTTTCTGGGGCTCGATCGCGTGGAAACACGGCAGTGGGGTGGGCTGGCGCTGACGCTGATCATCGCCTCAGTCGGTATTGCCGGTGCCTTGCCACTCGGCATTCTGCTGGCGCTGGGCCGTCGTTCGAAGATGCCGGTTGTGCGCGTTCTGTCCGTTATTTTTATCGAGTTCTGGCGTGGCGTACCGTTAATCACGGTGCTGTTTATGTCCTCGGTCATGCTGCCATTGTTCATGGCTGAAGGCACCACTATCGATAAGCTGATTCGTGCGCTGGTCGGGGTGATTCTCTTCCAGTCCGCCTATGTCGCCGAAGTGGTACGTGGTGGTCTGCAGGCGCTGCCAAAAGGGCAATACGAAGCCGCAGAGTCACTGGCGCTGGGGTACTGGAAAACACAAGGCCTGGTGATTTTACCGCAGGCGCTGAAACTGGTTATCCCAGGTCTGGTGAATACCATCATCGCTCTGTTTAAGGATACCAGCCTCGTGATCATCATCGGCCTGTTCGATCTTTTCAGCAGCGTACAGCAGGCTACGGTTGACCCGGCCTGGCTCGGTATGTCGACCGAAGGGTACGTGTTTGCCGCATTAGTTTACTGGATTTTCTGTTTTAGCATGTCGCGCTATAGCCAGTATCTGGAGAAGCGCTTTAACACCGGGCGTTCAGCGCATTGAGGAAATTATGAGTCAAATTACTATGCAACCTGCCGATGCGATGATTACGCTCGAAGATGTGAATAAGTGGTACGGGCAGTTTCACGTACTAAAAGATATTAACCTCAAGGTAAAACAGGGGGAGCGTATCGTTCTGTGCGGTCCTTCCGGATCGGGGAAATCTACAACCATTCGGTGTATTAACCATCTGGAAGAACATCAGCAGGGTCGTATCGTGGTTGATGGCATCGAATTAAACGAAGATATCCGCAATATTGAGAAAGTACGCCAGGAAGTGGGCATGGTGTTTCAGCACTTCAACCTTTTCCCACATCTGACCGTACTGCAGAATTGCACGCTGGCACCGATCTGGGTACGCAAGATGCCGAAGAAAGAAGCCGAAGCGCTGGCAATGCACTATTTAGAGCGCGTTCGCATCGCTGAGCATGCCCATAAATTCCCAGGCCAGATTTCCGGTGGTCAGCAGCAGCGTGTGGCAATCGCCCGTTCGTTGTGTATGAAGCCGAAAATCATGCTCTTTGATGAACCGACCTCCGCGCTTGATCCTGAGATGGTGAAAGAAGTGCTGGATACCATGATTGGCCTTGCGGAATCAGGAATGACGATGCTGTGCGTAACGCATGAGATGGGCTTTGCGCGTACCGTTGCTGACCGGGTGATCTTTATGGATCGCGGTGAAATCGTTGAGCAGGCACCGCCGCAGGAGTTTTTCGCTAATCCTAAGTCCGAGCGCACCCGTGCGTTTCTGTCGCAGGTTATCCACTGATTTTATTATAGAAATTCAAAAGGCCATCCCTGCGGATGGCCTTTTTTATGGGTGTCGTTTTGACAGTTATCACGGGAAAGATCCTGCAATTTGTTGCTAAAAACGCACCATAAACAAAAGGCCCAGTCTTTCGACTGAGCCTTTTGTTTTAATTGATGTCTGGCAGTTTATGGCGGGCGTCCTGCCCGCCACCCTCCGGCCGTTGCTGCGCAACGTTCAAATCCGCTCCCGGCGGATTTGTCCTACTCAGGAGAGTGCTCACCGACAAACAACAGACAAGAAAAAGGGCCCAGCTTTTCAACTGAGCCCTTTTTCTTATTTGATGTCTGGCAGTTCCCTACTCTCACATGGGGAGACCCCACACTACCATCGGCGCTACGGCGTTTCACTTCTGAGTTCGGCA